>JAYGEV010000227.1:0-2741 GCA_046582225.1 Pseudomonadales bacterium | reverse complement strand
GCGGAAACGTTTTCGGTCTTGTAGTTGATCGCGCCATCCGCTCCGAGATTGTCCATGATCCAATTGCACTTTTTGTCCGACCCGGCAATTCCGACCACCGTTGCGCTAGCCATTTTGGCCATCTGTACTGCCAGCGAACCGACCGCGCCAGCGGCAGCCGATACCAGGACCTGCTCTCCCGGCTTGGGTTGACCGATCTCCAGCATGCCCAGATACGCGGTTAGTCCGGATGTATCGAATACATACAGCGCGGCCTCCAGCGGCACGCCGGTTGGGATTTTGGAGAATAGAAAGGCTTTCGGGTGCGTGACAAAATAGTCGGCGAATCCGAACAAACCCTGCACCAGATCGCCAACCACCACGTCTGGATTATTGGAACGGACCACTTGCCCGGCGGCGAGCGCGCCCATCACATCTCCAAGTTGCAGGTTGGCGGGGTTATCTTTGTCTTCGACCATCGTGCCGCGCAACGCGGGTTCCACCGCGACCATTAGCACGCGTACCAGCACCTGGCCGTCGGCGGGTTCCGGAACGGCAGTCTCGCGATATTCGAAGTCTGATTCTTTTAACAAGCCATCGGGACGGGCAGCAATCACGAATTGCCGGTTCACATCATCGCTCATGATCGTCCCCTGGGTTACTCGGATCGAAACGGCTCAGTATCCGACATCATTTTCACAAGCAGTTGCTTGGTAAAGTCGAGTACCTTTCTTGTTTTCTGAGCGCTCAACTGATTGTTGAGCCGGCCAAAGGCCAAGCCTTCCATCTGATACTGACCAATATCGCAAATCAGTTCAAACTGCACTCTCTTGCCGTTCCATTCCGGGATAAGTCGCAGCGCGTCTTTGCGCCAGGCTTTCACGAAGCGTTGGTAGGCCGGTTTCAACACTGATGCCAGATCGGGATCTTTTCTGGCGGCGATGACAAGATCCTGGTAGGCGATAAAGTGTCCGTCGGTCAGATGCTTCCAGTACACCTCAATGGCATGTTCCATCGGATCGATGCCTTTTGGAACGTTGTCGAGTTCCCTCTGGTGATCGGCTAATCGAATGGCATGGAGGTAATTAATCGCAGCCTTGATGGCATCCATTTTTGCCGGAAAGTGATATTGCAGCGACCCTGGGGATACCTTTGCGGCAGCCGCGATCTTGAGCATCGTTGTTCGTTCGTAGCCGAGTTCCACGATGCATTCGAGCGTAGCGATGACGATTCGATCGCGAGTGAGCGAGCTTTTCTGAGTCTGCCACTTTTCGGCGATCTTGTGGTTATCTGCAGGCATTTTGTATTTCGACCGTATTGTGACCATTGGTCAAACAACCGTGGTGGGATGTTTGACTTGTGATAGAAAAAATACGTATATACTTCTTTTTTGACCCGCACGCTAGAGATGCATGGAAATCTGGCAATTAGGCTCGAATCAATTGCAGCTTTTGCAGCTATTATTGGGAGGGGTCTTAATGGACGGATCAACTATTGCTAACAGTATTTCGTGGGCGTTGCTTGCGATACTTCTGTCTCCGTCCATCAGCAGCGCGGAGCAATCTCAGCGAAGCGCCGGTCGAGCGGATGAGGCGCAGGAACTGTTTGCCCAGTATCGCGCACTACACCTGGACTCGTGGAATATTTTCAGGGAAAGCACCGAGCGTATGGACACCGGCATTGCGGCCGGCGAAGAATTCTGGGGCAAGGTCATGGCGCTTGGTGACAAGGCGTACTGCGCGACCATCGACATGGAAGGCATGACATAGTGGCTTGCAGGCGGGTATGATCTGGCCGCTATTTCCTGGACGCAGCCAGTGCCCATATTCCCAGCACGGTCGTGAATGTGGTCCTCAGCGCGAGAAACACGACCGCGGGGAGGAACACCAGGATCAGGTTCAGCAGGTCGTTCCACACCCAGGTGTAGAGCCACTTTTTGACAAAATAGATCGCAGAAAGTTGTTCTTGCCAGAACGTATCCAGCGAGAGGCCCCATAACGACCAGTCCGTGACGGCGACATAGCCCAGCACCCAGAATAAGAGCAGCAGTTCAATGGTTCCGCCTCCGAGGAGCAGGTATCCAAAGATCCTCAGAAATGGTCTGGGTAGCGAATCAACGCTGCTGACCAGCAGGAAGATCAGCACTCCCGCAAGAATTATTACCACCAGTCCTGCAACAAACATCGTTTTTCGTTCCTTACGAGACGACCGTGAGGGCAACCCACATGATAACGTCAAACGATCACTGACGTTTGCCTCGCGGTCCGCCAGGCGGATCAGCATCTGATTCCAACGGAGTAGAAAAACATGATGAAGCTCTATACGGGCGATCTCAGCCCATACTCCGCGAAAGTACGAATGCAGATCTATGCCATGGGCATTACGGACATTGAATTCGAACTACCAACCTCATTCTTTCGCGGTAAACTGTCCGAAGTGTCGCCCATTGGCCGTATTCCGGTGCTGCAACTGGAGGACGGCATCATTCCGGAATCTGAAGTCATCGCGGAATATCTAGATGACATATATCCGGATCGATCGCTGTTGGGAGATACGCCACGAGTGCGCGCAGACGTTCGCGTGATTTCCAGAATAGCCGACACCTACCTGATGAATAACATCTTCATGGTGCTTCCACAGATTAATCGCGAAACCCGAGTCGATGCCATTTGCGATCTGCTCGTTGGTCAGGTAAATCGGGGTATGGGTGCTCTCGAGAGACACATTGGCAGCGGCGATTTCGCGGTTGGTGATTCATTGAC
>JAYGEV010000126.1:0-1791 GCA_046582225.1 Pseudomonadales bacterium | reverse complement strand
ATACGCCGAGCCTTACTCACCGTGGGCCACTCAGGCATACGTGGTGATGGATGGATCTGAACACTTTCCCGTGAAGCCCCTCACCCTTAACGATCCGTTTCCATGCACGCGCTCAGGGTTCTTCAAGGTGACCTTTCTTGTCAGCGCCAGGCCGGACACCGACTACGAATCGTTTTATCAGCACTGGCTGAACGTACACGTACCCAACGTAGCCCAGACCATGGCTAAAGTAGATGGCTTGGGTTACCTGGTCAGCCATAGCCTGAATCCCACCGAAGCGGCCTACGCCGGAATGGCGGAGCTGTATTTTCATGACCCGTCAGGCTGGACACGATACAAACAAGCCATACAACCCGACGGCATGGAGCAGTGGGTGGCCGACGAAGGAACCCTGGTGCTGCGCGCTCACACCGAACTGGTGGGCATTCCCTGAGCCCGGCTGCGCTCTACTGGTCGCGCGGCCGCCCCCAGGTATCCTCGAAAACGATATTGTCCATCGAACGATTTACTGGACCAAAGCGACCCATCGGGTAGCCGATCGGTACGATCGCATACGAATGCACTCCTTCAGGCAGCCGCAGGATCGAATCGACATCGCTCCCGTGCAGCGTGTGCCGCGTTGTCAGCGTTGCGCCCAGGCCCAGCGCGCGCGCCGCCAGCAACATGTTCTGAACCGCCGGATAGATTGACGCCCCGCTGGCATAGTTGAGGCGGGCGCCACCGGAATCCAGACAGGCCACGATCCACACCGGTGCTTCGTGAAAATGCTCGGTGAGATACTCCACCGCGGCGTGTTGCCGATGAAACTGCTCAATGGTCACCCCCGGGGGGGGCGAACTGCTCTCGTAGTGGGGGCCTACCACCTCATCGAATGCGCGTTTGTAGAAAACCTGGATGCGTTGTTTGATCTGGCGGTCGCGTACCACGATGAACGCCCAGTTCTGGCGATTGCCTCCGCTGGGTGCGCTCACTCCGGCCTGCAGAATCTGCTCGATCAACTCCTCCGGCACCGGATCAGTCTTCAGCCGACGCATTGCCCGGGTCGTGGACAGCACGTTCATCAGGCTCTGCACATCAGTCACTTTTCACCCCCGCGCGACTACCTTTTGGGTTTGGGTTTTCGGTTTTGGTATAGTAGCCGGTCCGCTCGCTGGAGGTTATCAGTTGAACACGCACTCGGTCACCGCCCGAAGATTTATCGAGTGGCTCAGCTACCTGTTGGTTGCCACGACCCTGTGGGCGCCGTGCGTATTTGCCGATGCGCTACCCAAACGGGATCTGGCGCTTGCTTCTGTCAGCGCGCTGGCTACGGATCTCAACAGCAACGAAGTCCTCGTTGCCAAGCACTCCGATGTCGTTTTACCCATCGCCTCGTTAACTAAGGTGATGACCGCGATGGTGGTTCTCGACTCCGGCGAATCCCTCGACGCGTGGCTGCCGATTCAGGAGTGGGACACCAAAACCGCGAAAAATGCGTATTCGCGAATTCGCATCTCGTCCAAAGCACGCCGCAAAGACCTCCTGCGAATTGCGCTCATGTCATCGGAAAATCGAGCGGCTTACAACGTTGCGACGCACCACCCGGGCGGGCTCGTGGCTTTCGTTGCCGAAATGAACGCGAAGGCACAGTCGCTGGGAATGACCGCGACCAGGTTCGTGGGTGCTACCGGTCTGTCGCCAGACAATCGTTCGACCGCGCGCGATCTGGTGCGCATGGTGTCCGCAGCCTACGACTACGAATTCATTCGCGAATACTCAACCACCCGTCAACACGCGACCCAGTTTCGCGCG
>JAYGEV010000102.1:0-3915 GCA_046582225.1 Pseudomonadales bacterium | reverse complement strand
TACGACGATACCCTGTTGACGGTGGTCTGGGTCGGCAACGATGACAACGCGCCCACCGGTCTCACAGGCGCCAGTGGCGCGCTCAAGATCTGGGACAACATCATGGGGCGCCTCGCAGTACGGCCGCTGACCTTGAGGCTCGGCGAGGATTCCACCCTTGCCAGCGTTGAGTATGCATCAGGATTGCTTGCCCACGAACGCTGCGCCACGATCGTGCAGATTCCCGTGCCGAACGGCGCCGCTTTGCAGCAGAAACCCGGCTGTGGTATCAAGCTGCGTCCCCTGTCGGAGCGTATCCGCAAGTGGTTTCAAAACGACTGATATTTTGGCTGTGGCTGGCAGCATTCGGCGGCTGCGCAACCTCGCCCGGCCTGCCGCCGGTGACAGAGACCGGGGGCGCGCACAGCTCGCCAGCCAATCCTCAGCAGGAGCTGCCGATACCACCCTCACAACCTGTCGCCAGGAAACTTCCGGAAACCGACGGTGCAACGCTTGCGCTGCTCAAGCAAAGTGATAGAGCCGAGTCCTCAGGCGACCCGGAGGAAGCCGTCGCCTATGTCGAACGCGCGATCAGGCTCAATCCACGCCAGGCCGACCTGTGGTTGCGCCTGGCGGAACTGCAGCTGGTTCGCCAAGATCCAGCAGCGGCGGTCCAGTTTGCCAACAAGGCCATCTTGCTGGCCGGAGCGCGCATGGATTGGGTTCGCGATGCGTGGCTGGTGATTGCAGACGCCCGAACGGCTCAGGGCGACAACGCCGCAGCGAAGGAAATACGGGAGCGCTGGCGCACCTATCGCGGTTGAAACCGGGCAATCTCGCGCGGTCGATGCGTCATGGGCGCGCTGTGACAGACCGCGGCGTGCTTCAGCCGCCCGCCGGTAGATCTTTGACGGCGAGCTCAAGCCGGTAAAACTGCGTGGTTTTGCCGCGATTGCGCGGGTTGTTGAACCTGCGTTCGAGATTCATACCGAGCCTTTCCGCGGTACGTATCGACGATAGATTGTCCTCCGCCATGGTCGCGATCACAGACTTCAGACCGTGCCCGCGCGCCCAATCCACACAAGCCGATGCTGCTTCGAAACCAAAGCCATGACCCCACTGATCACGGTGAATGATGTAACCCAGATCATTTTCCCATTGAGGGTCGTCGTGCCTGTCAGGAATTGAGAGCTTCTGAATTCCGACATCACCGATGGGTTGACAGCGATCTTTGTGCAGCACCAGCCAGCGGCCAAAACCATCGGCCGCATAAGACTGCACAGCCCGCTGCAGCCAGCTTGCGGCTTCAGCCCGAGTCAGCGGCGCTTGCCAGTGGCTCATGGTCACCGGATCACCAAGCAGAAGGGTGAGAAAGTCGATGTCATCTTTCGTAAAGCGCCGCAATGCCAGGCGCGGCGTCTCAATGACGAAATCATGAGATGGGTCAGATGCCATGTCGCAACCGCGACGGATCTACCATCGCGTAAACCCGGGTATCTCGTACCTCCCCGCCGTTGCTGCGTGCATCCCCGCGCAGCACACCTTCAAGTTCGAACCCCATGCGTTCAGCAACGCGCCAGCTGCGTTCGTTCTGGTCGTCCATACGCAACTCGACTCGAACGGCCTGATGCGCGTCGAAAGCGAGCCTCGCCAGCGCCCGTGTTGCCTCAGACGCGTAGCCGTGACCCACGAACATCGTTCGACACCAGTAGCCGATCTCGAACTTTGGCACCTGCCAGTCGATGCTCGGGTAGCCGGTCGCACCCACAATGACGCCGTCGTCCTTCCTGACCATGATCAGGCCGTAGCTTTCGTCACTGTTCCACTTCTTCCGGGCGTCTGCGCAGAACTCCCGGCTCTGCTCCAGGGATTGAGGCTCGGCCGCCCAATCCATCCATACATTGAGTTCCTGAAACGAATCCATGACCGCAACGTTCACTGCCGGTGCGTCCGCAGACACGGGGATCCGCAGGATCAAGCGCGGAGATTCGAGCTGTTCCGGCAGGCGGCTCATCCTTCAGGTGCGCTCGCCAACACCTGTTCGCGATCATGGGCGAAGCTCCGACCAGCCATATAGAACAACGGTATCGCGAGCAGCGAGATCAGCGTGAAGGCGAGCAGGGTCCAGCTGTACGGCTGAGCGACCTCCAGGTCGATCAACCAGTCGATGACGATACCGCCGGCGGTTATTCCGATACCCACCCCAACAAAGTTCAGCAGCAGAATGTAGAACGCGACAACGGTGGCTCGAATCTGTGGGGGTACCAGTTCCTGCACCGTGGAAAACGTCGGACCGTAGAAACAGCCGAGCTGAAAGAATGCGACAAACACCCCGATCCAGAACCACGCGCTGTCCGAATCCACGATCCGATACACGACGTTCACGGGCGCAAGCAGCAGCATGATCCAGAACAGAAACATTGGCCGCCCCAAACCAGTTCGGCGCAGGAACGCATCGCCCCCGACCCCACCAAAGAGATTTCCCAACACACCCGCGGTCATTGCGATCCATCCCGTGATGCGGGCAATCTCAGCGCGCTCGAAGCCACGTTCCTGCACATACCAAAGCTGGTCATAGATGGCCGCTCCGAGTATGAAATGCATAGCCACTCCGCCGGCGATGGTGTAGCCCAACGCAGGGCTGCCGCGCAGCGCTGTGCCAAGCGTTCTCAGAATCTGTGCGAACGTGGGCTTTTTCGTGTCTGCGGATTGCGCCAGCTGATGACGACGAGGGGTCTCGCGAACAAACAGCATGCCAACCGAAAGCACCACGCCGATCGCACCCAGCAGGTAAAAACAGTTTCTCCAGCCGATCGCCGGGCCGAGATAGCCGACGATCAGCAGACTCACCCCGACGCCAATGGGCACGCCCATGTAGTAACAACCCGAGGCAAAACCCATCCGGGAAGAAGGGAACCGGTCCGATAACAATGACATGGACGTTGGCGTCATGATGGACTCGCCCACCCCGATCAGCATTCTTGGCGCTGCAAGCGTCCAGAACCCCCGCGCAGCTCCCGACAACGCAGTCAATAGGCTCCACACACCAAGGCCAATAGCAATGAGCCGGGTTCTGTTGACGGTATCAGCCAACGCACCCATGAACAGCCCCATCGCCGAGTAGAAAACGATAAAGAACAAACCCGTGAGCAGGCCGAACTGAGTATTGGTCAGGCCCAGGTCGGGAACGATGAAATTCGCAAAGCTCCCAAGCAACTGGCGATCCACGAAGTTCATGACGTTCAAGAACGTCAAAAACATCAGGAACACATAGTCTCGAGAACTAACCTGTTCAGTCTCCATGGCAAACCGTCCCCCCCTCCGGCGGCAATATGTCGAAAGTACGATGCGGCGACAACTGTCGTGGTGACTACTGCAACAATTCCAACCAGTGCCGAACCGCGACACCTGGCGTACCATCCAGATGCATCTGGCAGCCAACGTTCGCGGTGGCAATGACATCGGGTTCATGAGCACACAACGCAGCGAGCTTACGCTCCCGCAGTTCGGCGGAAAGCCCCGGTTCCAGCAGCGAGTAAGCGCCCGCCGATCCGCAACAAAGATGGGCATCGGCAACCGGCACGAGTTCGTAGCCCGCACCTTGCAACAGGTTTTCCACGACCCCGGTTATCTGTTGCCCATGTTGAAGCGTGCACGGTGCGTGCCAGGCAACTCGCCGAACGCCATCGATCTTGCGGCCACCAAGATTTTCCGCGGTTACGAACTGCGCGGCATCCTGGAACTTGCGGACAAGGGCTGCGGCCCGCGGCGCGTATTCGGCGTCGTCCATCAGCATTCGTGGATAATCCTTGATCGTTACCCCGCACCCACTGGCCGTGGACACGACCGCTTCAACGTCATCGAGATAAGGCGCCAGGGCGTCGATGTTCTGGCGAATATTGACCAACGCTTTATCGCGAGCGCCAAGATGCAGGT
>JAYGEV010000597.1:0-3620 GCA_046582225.1 Pseudomonadales bacterium | reverse complement strand
CAAGGCGATCAGCAGACATGCCTTGGTAGAGAAGCGATGTAGTCCTGCTGGGCTCCCAACAGAAAGTTTAAGGGGCAATTACGCTTCGCTGACCTGTTTGTTGCGCGCGCAGGATAATGGGCATGGACGGTGAATGTCGGCGCTTAAAGTTTCGCGTGGAGCGTTGTCGCCTGGTCCTGTTTCAACAGCTCAAGTGCCTTTGCCAGTATTTCTTCATCGCTCGACGAACTGTCGTCAGAATTCGGGGGGTCGAAAGTTACATCGGGCTCGATGCCGGAGTTGTGAATCGAACGGCCTGAGGGTGTGTAGTAGTAGGCTGTGGTGAGCTTGATGGCGCGGTCGCCGGAAAGCGGCATCACCGATTGTACGGAGCCCTTGCCGTAACTCTTGGTGCCCAGCAACGTCGCCCGTTTATGGTGCTTCAGTGCTCCGGCGACAATCTCCGCGGCGGAAGCCGATCCGGCATTGATCAGTACTACTACGGGCGCGCCGTCCAGCAGATCGTTCCCGGAAGCGCGATATTTCAGTTGACTCGATGGCAGCCGACCTTTGGTGTACACGATTAAGCCGTTCTCGAGCAAGCTATCGGCTACCGCTACCGAGGATTGCAGTACACCGCCGGGGTTGTTGCGCAAATCCAGAACCAGGCCGTGCAGGCTGCCCTTGGCAACGTGCGTCAACGCCGCAATCGCCTCGGTAAAATCTCCGTCGGTTGTCGTCTGAAACTGAGAAATTCGAATGTAGCCGTACCCTGGTTCCAGGAGCCTGCTGTGAACACTGGCGACTTCGATGATCTGGCGAATGAGCGGGACGTCTATCGGGGTGGTGGCCCGGATGATCTGCAGGTCGATGCGGCTGCCAGCCTTACCCTGCAACATGGAGACAACGTCGATGAGCGTCTTGCCCTTCAGCGATTTGTGATCGATCTGAGTCAGGTGGTCGCCGGGGAGTAAGCCGGCATTGCTCGCCGGGGTCCCATCCAACGGCGCGATCACGGTGAAGAAATCATCAACCAGCCCGAGTTCGATACCGATGCCGCCAAACTGACCGGATGTTTCGGCTTGAAGATCGCGGTAATCGTCTCGGTTCAGAAAATCCGAGTGCGTGTCCAGATCGCCGAGCATGCCGCGCAATGCGCTGTCCACGAGATCCTGCTTTTCCACCTCGCTTACATAGCTTTCGTGGACATGGCTCAGCACTTGGTTAAACGTGCGAATGTGGCGGGTCGCACTGTCTTCGACAAACCATGTGTGGTATCCACCGATACCCAACGCGATTCCGGAAACCATGCTGATCCCGATGCCGACGAGGGTGATTGGACGAAGGGTCATGGGTGGAAGTCTGGCAGCTGTTCTATCGTTTGGCCAACCATCCTAACGGATCGCGGGGTGTACCTTTTTGACGCACTTCAAAATACAGGCCGCTGGTTCGCTGACCGCCGCTACGTCCGGCCCGGGCGACGATCTCGCCACTTTCGACCAGCTCACCGACGGTTTTGGTGAGGGAGTCGGCGTGGCCATACAGGGTCATGAAGCCGCTGCCATGATCGATGATGGTCAGCAGCCCGAACCCGCGCAGCCAGTCAGCGAAAATCACGCGACCTCGAAACACTGCAGTAACCGGCGAACCCGCGTCTGCTGCAACGACCATGCCGTGCCAGACGAGCCGACCATCGGCGCGAGGCTTCCCGAACGAGGATCGCAGCGGCCCGTGCAACGGCCACGGCAAGGATCCTTTGCGCGCCAGAAACTGACTGCCGTCGAGTTTACTGGTTCGGCGCATCAGTTCGGTCAACAGTTGCGCCAGGCGCTGACGGTCTGCGGCCAGTCGGTCGCGTTGGCTGGACTTGTCTTGAACTTCAGCGTCGAGTTCCGCAATCAGGCCTTTACGCTGATCGCGTTCCGCGACCAGCGCAGACTGGCGCGCGGCAAGCTCTGTTTGCCGGTTGCGCTGTTCTACCAGTCGCTCCTCCAACTCGGATTGATTGCTGGCAAGATCGTTAAGCGTCGTCTGGTAGTCCTTCAGCATGCTCACGCGGGCGTCGCTGAAGTAGCGGTGATAGCGCATCATGCGATCGAATGTGTTCGGCGATTCCTGATTCAACAGCAGCTTGACGAAATCCTGGCCGTTCAGACGATAGGCGGCGGACAGGTGCTCGCTGACCTTTTTCGCCTGAGTGGTTCGCTGGGCCTGCAACTGTCGATGATTCGAGTGCAGTTCATTCAGCGATGTGACCACGTCCGCCAGGGCGGTTCGCGCAAGATCCACCGCTGAACTGATCAACGCGACTTCTTTGTCTTTTACCAGTACATCGTTGAGCCAACGTACCCGCTGCTCCTCGGCGTCGGAGAACCACACGTCGAGCGCGTTGAGGCGCGTGACCACAGCCTGTAACGCCTTTTGAGTTTCGGCACGCTGATCCTCCTTCGCAGGAGACGCAGGCGCCGCAACCACGGTCAGGGCGACAACGAATGCGAAGGTTTTCGACCAATCCATTGTCAACCGGAGCGTTGTTCCTCGGTCCTGGCCAGGGATCTGCCGGTCATTTCGGTCGGCTTCTCCAGCCGCATTAACGCCAGCAGCGTCGGCGCGACATCTGATAGCGTGCCGCCGGCCACCAGCCCTATGGATTGCGGTCCCAGGTATACCAGCGGAACCAACTCACTGGTGTGAGCAGTATGCGGCTGTCCCGAGGTGTGATCGCGCATCTGCTCCACGTTGCCATGATCAGCGGTGATCAGCATCTGTCCGCCACTTTCGATGAGGGCAGTTTCAATGCGGCCGAGACACACATCGAGGGTCTCCACCGCGGTCACGGCTGCATCGAAAATTCCGGTGTGTCCGACCATGTCTGCGTTGGCGAAATTGCAGATGATCAGGTCATACTGGCCGTCGCGGAGCGCCTTTACGAGTTCGTCCGTGACCTTACCGGCGTTCATTTCCGGCCGCTGATCGTAAGTGCTCACTTTCGGCGAAGGCACCAATATCCTGTGCTCGCCGGGGAAAGGATCTTCGCGACCGCCCGAAAAAAAGAACGTCACATGGGCGTATTTTTCGGTTTCCGCGAGCCGCAGCTGGGTTCGACCGTGTTGGCCGACATACGCACCGAGCGTGTTTGTGAGCACGGCGGGCTCGAATGCGCAGGAGGTATCGATATCGTCGGCGTAACGCGTCAGCATCACGAAGTCGCATAGATCCGCGGTCGAACGGCGTTCGAAGTCGTCGAATTCATCCTCCAGGATAGCGCGGCTGATCTGCCGCGCTCGATCCGCACGGAAATTCATGAAAATCACTGCGTCGCCATCAAGCATTCGGACCGGTAGCTCGCTGGCGGGATGAACCGCGGTGGGTTGGACGAATTCGTCGTTTTCGTCCCGGGAATAGGCCGAATCCAGTGCCTGCACGCCGGTGGCCGCATGAAAAGGCGCTTCGCCGCGAACCAGCAGGTTGTAGGCGCGTTCGATGCGATCCCATCTGCGGTCGCGATCCATCGCGAAGTAGCGCCCGGTAATGGATGCCACATGTCCGATGCCGAGCCTGGCCAGCAGCTTGTCAGCCTTTGCCAGCGAGTTGTGTGCACTGCGTGGTGGAGTGTCGCGTCCGTCCAGAAATGCGTGCAG
>JAYGEV010000534.1:0-12912 GCA_046582225.1 Pseudomonadales bacterium | reverse complement strand
ACATGTCCGAGTACATGGAACGACACACGGTGTCGCGGCTGATTGGAGCCCCACCCGGATATGTCGGATTCGATCAGGGCGGGTTGCTTACCGAGGCCGTTACCAAACACCCCCATAGCGTGGTGCTGTTAGACGAAATCGAAAAGGCGCACCCGGATGTATTCAACCTGCTGCTGCAGGTGATGGATCACGGCACGTTGACCGACAACAACGGTCGCAAAGCCGATTTCCGTAATGTTGTGCTGATCATGACGACAAACGCGGGTGCCCTGGATATCAGTCGAGCGTCCATCGGCTTTACCGAGCAGGATAATTCCAGCGATGGCCTGGAAGCGATCAAGAAGATGTTCACGCCGGAATTCCGCAACCGGCTTGATGCAACGATCCAGTTTCATTCGCTCCCCAGAGACGTCATCAAAACGGTTGCTGACAAGTTCCTCACGGAACTGCAGGCCCAACTCGACGACAAAAAGGTCACCCTGGATGTGAACGAGGAAGCCCGCGACTGGCTGGTGCGCGAAGGATACGATGAAAAAATGGGCGCGCGGCCCATGCAGCGGTTGATTCAGGAGCGCATCAAAAGCCAGCTGGCCGAAGACGTGCTGTTCGGTGCGCTGTCCAAGAACGGCGGTACGGTGTACGTGACCGTGGAAGATGACGACCTGCATCTGCGCTGTGAAGCCCCTGCGGGTTCATCGGACAAAAGGTCGGCCGAAACGGTTTAGAACATCAGCTCGCGGGAGCAGCTATTTCCGAAAGGTAATTCGACCCTTGCTGAGATCGTACGGGGTGAGTTCTACTTTGACCTTGTCTCCGGTCAGAATCCGGATGTAGTTTTTTCGCATCTTGCCTGAAATATGAGCCGTGACCACGTGACCGTTGTCCAGCTCCACTCGAAACATCGTGTTCGGAAGGGTGTCGACGACGGTCCCCTCCATCTCAATCTGCTCTTCTTTTGCCATACTCTCCTGTAGCCAGCCGCTGGTCCGCGGCCAAAAAATTGCGATCGGCATTCTGCCCTATGGAAGTAGGACATGCAAAAGGGTGTGGGTCGAGCCATCACCAGGATTGTGCGGATCTAGGTGCTCGTAACCCAGCGCGAGTTGGTGAGCAGTTCGACCGGACGATAGTCGGTTTTGTAGCGCATCTTGTCAGCATCTCGTATCCAGTAGCCTAAATACAGATACGGCAGTCCGAGTTCACGACCCAGCTCGATCTGATTCAGGATGCTGAGCACCCCCAGACTGCGCGCAGTAAGATCTGGATCGAAAAACGTGTAAATCGCTGACAGCCCCCGTTCCTGACGATCGGTAACGGCTGCTGAAACCAGCTGGTCGTCGAGGTAGCTGCACACGAAGACCGTGTCGGACCACTGACTGAGCAGGAACGAGCGGAATTGATCGCTGGACGGTGGATACATATCGCCGTCGATGTGGCGCCCGGCGATGTAGCGTGCATACAACTCATAGTTGCGTCGGCTGAAGGTCGCTGGTTCCACGCGCACCGTGAGGTCGGCGTTGCGTTTCATCACCCGACGCTGGCTTCGGCGTGGGACAAACGTGTCGATGGGTATGCGCGTCGGGACGCAGGCCTGACAGGTTTTGCAATGCGGTCGATACAGGTGGCTGCCACTGCGGCGAAATCCCTGTTCGATCAGTTGCTGATAGGCGTCCGGCGTAATCGTTTCGCGCGGGTCGAGAAACAGCGTATGGGCGTTGCGCCTGGGCAGGTAGCTGCACGGGTGCGCTGGCGTGATGAAGAACTGACTGTTGCCGGGCTCTTCCTTCACGATTGGAACGTCCAGCTGCCGCTGCGGGTGAGACAGTCGCGATTCTCCGCAAGCAGGGCCATAAACTCTGAGCGCGGCAGGCTCGTTGCGCCGAGCGAGGCCAGGTGATCATTCATGATCTGACAGTCTATCAGGTTGAACTCCCAGGCTGTGATCTGCCGCACGAGATGAAAAAAGGCCACCTTCGAGGCATCTTTCTCACGGGCGAACATCGATTCCCCAAAAAACATCCGCCCTAAAGACACGCCGTACAACCCGCCAACCAGCTGGTCTGCAAGCCAGACCTCTACGGAGTGGGCAAAACCCATCGCGTGCAGTTCGATGTATGCGCCCATCATGTCGGGGGTGATCCAGGTGTCGCCGCTGTACTCCCGGGGTTGCGAGCAACCGCGCACCACATCAGCAAACGCGGTATCCATGGTAATCCGGAAACCGCCATTACGAATGCGCTTCGCCAGGCTGCGCGAGACTTTGAGCTGGTCGGGAATCAGAACCGCGCGTGGATCCGGGCACCACCAGAGAATGGGCGCCGCGTCATCTTCGAACCATGGGAAGACGCCGCTTTTGTAGGCAGCCAGCAACCACTCACAAGTCAGCTCACCGCCCACGGCAAGCAAACCGTTGGGGTTTTCCAACGCGGACTCGGCTGGTGGGAACGCCACCCGATTCGGAGAGAGTACGTTGAGAACGGCCATGATCTGGCGGAGAACGCAAAGCCCAACTTAGAGCTATGCGTTGTCTGGCCTCGCCTGGCGCGGGTTTTCCAGAATCTCGCGAAATGCAGCGCTCCGGCGATGGTCGCGGATCGTGTCGAGCAGGCTGAGACCCGCATTGCTGGTGGCGTTGAGACCCCGACCCGCATCGAGATACATGCCAATGAACACCGCGAAATCTCCTGGGCGCATGCTGCGATACGCATACAGCAGCACGCTGTAGTCCGCGCTTTTCTCCTCGCCCATGGGCGTCTTGTCGAGGAACCCGCGAATGCGTTCCTCGTCCCAGATTTCATCAACAACTTTGGCCTTGTCCGGTCGCATTTTGTGCCCAGGCTCTGCCTGTATTCAGGTGGGGCGCCTATCATACCTGTTGAAATCAGACCCTGCATGGGACCCGGTTTGAGTAGGCCTGATCGAGGTAGTTCGGGTAACAGATTGATATAAATAGAGATTTGTTCGTTCAGGCATTTGCGGCTACACTGCGCGCCGAATTAAAGGAGAAATTCGTGACCACATCGACCGTACCGGTTCGGGAGATTGGCCTGATTGGACTCACGGCCACCGCGCTATACGCGCTGCTTGCGATGATTTCTTACTCACCCGCGGACCCATCGTTCACCTTCAGCGGTTCGGGTGGCGAGGTGCACAATCTCGTCGGCCAGAGCGGTGCCTGGTTTTCAGACGTTGCACTGTATCTGTTCGGCCTTGTCGCCTTCATGCTGCCGATCGCGCTGGTGACGGTGGGCATCCGCCTGCTGCGGGTTCGTACCGAGACTGCCTCATGGGGGGTGTTCAGCATTCGAGCGCTGGGCTGGATCGGATTGTTGATTTCTGGCTGCGTGCTCGCACAGCTGCATTTTGCGCCGGCGATCGCGCTGCCTGCGGGCGTCGGTGGAATCCTTGGTGAGTGGTTGATGGAAGTCGGTATTCCCGTGTTCGGCTGGGTCGGGTTGACGTTGCTGTGTCTGACCGGTGTGATCACCGGCGCCCAGGCGGCGGGGGGATTTTCCTGGTTGAACGTGGCTGAAATGACCGGCCGCGGTTTGCTTCGCTTTACGGCATGGCTGGTAGCCTGCATCGGCCGACGTCTGGATATCGGGCGTCGATACCTGATTGCGCGCACCAGCGCACGGCAGATGACGAGCGCGCGCAAGACCGCCCTGACAACCGAACGGACGAACCGTCGGGCGCGGCCGCAGCCAAAGATTGAAGTTGTCGACAGCACCGAAACAAAGGCTGCGCTTCAGGGGCGCCTGTTTGACCTCAAGTCGACCGACGAGTTGCCGGATCTGGAACTGCTCGATGAACGTCAGCCTGACGATGATCGTGGGTATTCCGATGCTTCGCTGGAAGCGATTTCGCGCCAGCTGGAGTTGAAGCTGAGAGATTTCGGCGTAGAAGCCGAGGTGGTCTCGGTACTGCCGGGACCGGTAGTCACCCGCTTTGAGGTGCAACCGGCAGCCGGCGTGAAAGTTCAGAAGATCAGCTCGCTGGTCAAAGACCTTGCTCGCTCTCTCGCGGTAATCAGCGTCAGGGTTGTCGAAGTCATTCCCGGAAAGTCGGTGGTTGGCATCGAGATTCCAAACGAACATCGCGAGACGGTGCGGCTGAAAGAAGTGTTCAGCAGCGCAATCTTTCAGGATTCCAAGTCACCGCTGACCCTTGCCCTTGGCAAAGACATTGCCGGCCAGCCCGTGATCGCTGATCTCAGCCGCATGCCTCACCTACTGATGGCCGGAACCACCGGATCGGGTAAGTCGGTGGGCGTCAATGCGATGCTGTTGAGCATTCTGTGCAAGGCCACGCCCGACGAAGTTCGGATGATTCTGGTCGACCCGAAAATGCTCGAACTGTCAGTCTACGAGGGTATTCCCCATTTGCTGACTCCGGTAGTCACAGATATGAAAGACGCCGCGTACGCGCTGAACTGGTGCGTGGCGGAGATGGAACGGCGTTACAAGCTCATGGCGGGGCTTGGCGTGCGAAATCTCGCCGGATACAACCGACAGATCACCGATGCCGCCAAGAAAGGCAAAACCATTGCGGATCCGTTGTGGAACGTGGACGAGGAGGGCGAACCAGCCGCGCTGGAAAAACTGCCGGTCATCGTCGTGTTTATCGACGAATTTGCCGACATGATGATGATCGTGGGCAAGAAAGTGGAGCAGCTCATCGCCCGCATCGCTCAGAAAGCGCGCGCCGCCGGAATTCATCTGGTGCTGGCTACTCAGCGACCGTCGGTCGACGTCATCACCGGGCTCATCAAGGCGAATATTCCGACGCGGATCAGTTTTCAGGTGTCCTCCAAGGTGGATTCCCGCACCATTCTGGACCAGGGCGGTGCAGAGCAGCTGCTTGGCCACGGCGACATGCTGTATCTGCCACCGGGGTCGGGATTGCCCACACGGGTTCATGGCGCATTTGTATCCGATGAGGAAGTTCACCGGGTGGTTTCGGATTGGAAACAGCGAGGTGCACCAGCCTACAACGACGAAGTGCTCACCGGTGGCGGCGATGAACCGTTTGTGGCGCTCGATTCCAACGGTAGCGCGGAAACCGAAGACGCTCTTTACGATGAGGCCGTGGAGTTCGTGATCGAATCCCGGCGGGCATCGATATCATCGGTGCAGCGCAAGCTTCGAGTTGGCTACAATCGCGCGGCACGAATGATCGAATCCATGGAAGAGGCTGGGGTGATCAGCGTGATGAACAGCAACGGAAGCCGTGAAGTTCTGGTTCCGGACCGCCGTTAACGCGGTACTTGCGCTATCCCTTGGCGCGGTTTCGCTCTGCGCGGGTGCTGATGCGCGGCAGACTTTGTCCGAGCGGCTGGATCAGCTCGCCACTTTTTCTGCAGACTTCAGCCAGGAGATTCGCGGTGCGCAAGGCCAGATCATTGAGCGTTCGACCGGCCACATTCTGCTGTTGCGCCCGCAGTTCAAATGGGTCGTTGACCATCCTTACCCTCAGGTGATCGTCACCGAAGGGGATTCGCTCAAGGTCTACGATCCGGATCTCGAGCAACTCATCATCCGGCCGCTGAGCGAGGCGCTCAGCAATACGCCGGTTTCGCTGTTGACCAACAAAGGGGTCGTTCTGGGAGATGAGTTTCAGGTGGTTGAGGTCAGCGATGAATTCGGCGCCTCCTATATCCTGTCACCGAATTCGCCCGGCACCCTGTATGCCGAGATCCGCCTGCACTTTTCGGGCGATACCCTGGTGGCGCTGGCGATCAAGGACCACCTCGGACAGTTCACAGAGATTCTGTTTACGCCGGCGCCCGAATCCACGGTGATACAATCGAGCGAATTCCACTTAAGCGCACCACCGGGAACCGATGTCATTGGGGGATGAGGGCGTGCCCCTCGCCGAAAAGCTCAGACCCACCGATCTCGATGAATTCGTCGGGCAGCGGCATCTGCTGGGCCCTGACAAACCCCTTTCCAGGCTGGTAGCGGCGGGGAAACTCCACTCGATGGTGCTCTGGGGGCCGCCGGGCACCGGTAAAACCACCCTTGCCAAACTGCTGGCCGCCCGGGCGGGCTCGCGCTGGATCAGCATGTCCGCGGTGATGAGCGGGGTAAAGGACGTGCGCGCCGCGGTGGCTGAAGCCGAAGCCGTCCGAAATCTCGGCGAGTCCACGGTATTGTTCGTCGACGAGGTGCACCGCTTCAACAAAGCCCAGCAGGACGCGTTCCTGCCCCACGTCGAAAAAGGCACGATCACCTTCATCGGCGCCACCACCGAGAACCCTTCTTTCGAGGTTAACGCAGCGCTTCTGTCCCGCGCCCCGGTGTACGTGTTGAAAGCGTTGTCGGCCGACGATCTCAATGCCGTGATCGACCGGGCCATAGAGGTTACGTTGCATACCGAGGTAAGCGCCGAGGCAAGATCGCTGCTGGTTTCTTTAGCCGACGGCGACGCGCGCCGACTGCTCAACCTGCTGGAACTGGCCGCTCAGCTGACCGAAGGCGACATCGACGAAGATCTGGTGACCGAGGTCGCCGGAAACCGCTATCGGCGCTTCGACAAAGGCGGCGATGCTTTTTACGACCAGATCTCGGCACTGCACAAGTCGGTGCGCGGAAGTGCCCCGGACGCGGCGCTCTACTGGCTTTGCAGGATGCTGGATGGCGGCTGTGATCCGCTTTACGTGGCCAGGCGTGTGGTGCGGATGGCCAGCGAGGACATTGGCAACGCCGACCCTCGCGGCCTGCAGCTTGCCATGACGGCGTGGGATGCGTTCGATCGTCTGGGGTCTCCCGAAGGTGAGCTTGCACTGGCCCAGGCGGTGTTGTATCTGGCGAGCGTACCGAAGAGCAATGCTGCCTACACAGCCTTCGGAGCGGCCATGGACCATGTGCGCAACAGCCAGTCTTATCCGGTGCCGATGCATTTGCGTAATGCTCCGACCCGGCTCATGAAGGAGCTTGGCCATGGCAAGGGCTACCGGTACGCGCACAACGAAGATCACGCCTACGCTGCGGGTGAATCGTACTGGCCCGACGAACTGGAACCGCACAGTTACTATCAGCCCACAGAATCTGGCCTCGAGGCCAAAATTCGGCAACGATTGAGTAGACTGAAGAGGCTGGATCGAGATGCTGACAAACACGCGGAAAACGACAACTAGGCGATGTGATGTTCGGACCAATATTCTGGGTTGCGCTGGGTGGCTCACTCGGTGCGACCAGTCGATATCTGATCAGTACGGTGCTGTTCGTACCGGGTCAGTTCCCCTGGGCCACCTTAGTGATTAACATTGCCGGCTCGTTTGGGATTGGTTTGCTGTGGGGTTTTGGTTATCAGCAGGCGTGGTTCGAGCAATGGGGCCGTTACCTGCTGGTGGTGGGCCTGTTGGGTGGGTTTACCACGTTTTCCGCGTTTTCGCTGGAAACCGTCGGTCTCGTGGAGGGCGGCAGGTTCGCCGGGGCGTTCAGCTACGTGCTGGCAAGCCTGGTTGGCTGCGTGCTTGCCGCCTGGGCGGGACAAAGACTGACCGGAAGTTGAAGAGACGATGATAGACGTCAAAGCGTTGCGGCAGGACCCGGAAGGGGCTCGGACCCGCCTGCAGATCAAGGGTTTCGACCTGGACGTGGAACGATTCGCGGTGCTCGAGCAATCGCGCCGCGCCCTGCAGGAACAAACCGAGGCATTGCAGAACGAGCGCAACAGCAAGTCCAAGGCCATCGGCAAAGCTAAGTCCGCTGGTGAGGACATTGAGCCGTTGGTGGCAGAGATCGGCGACCTCGGCGAACGCCTTGATGCGGCAAAAACAACCTTCGCCGAGCTTCAGGTTGAGTATCAGGCGTTCCTGGATGGCATACCGAACCTTCCCGATCCATCCGTTCCGGCCGGTAACGACGAAGCCGACAACATCGAACTTCGCAGATGGAGCGAACCCCCCGGGTTTAATTTCGAACCAAGGGATCATGTGGATCTCACCGCCTCGGGCGCACTGGATTTCGAAACCGCCGGCAAAATAACCGGCACCCGCTTCGTCGTAATGCACGGCGACGTTGCGCACCTGCAGCGGGCGTTGACCCAGTTCATGGTCGACACGCACGTGACCGAGCACGGCTATCGGGAAGTCTACGTGCCTTACATTGTTAACTCCGATTCCCTTTACGGCACCGGGCAGCTGCCTAAGTTTGCTGAGGATCAGTTTCGAATCGACTCCGACGCGGATTTCTACCTGTCGCCGACCGCCGAGGTCCCGGTTACCAACATTTATCGGGACCAGATTCTCACCGCTGAGGCACTGCCGATCCGCCATGTGTGCCACACCCCATGTTTTCGCAGCGAGGCGGGCAGCTATGGGCGGGATGCGCGGGGCATGATTCGCCAGCATCAGTTCGAAAAGGTGGAGCTGGTCATGCTGGTTCGTCCGGCGGATTCCTGGGACGCGCTGGATGAACTGACCAGCCACGCTGAGGCGATTCTGAGGAAGCTCGAGTTGCCTTACCGCAGCGTGGTGTTGTGTGGGGGTGACCTCGGGTTCTCCGCGGCAAAGACCATCGACCTGGAGGTGTGGTTGCCGGGCCAGGACAAATACCGGGAGATTTCATCGTGCAGCAATTACCTGGATTTCCAGGCCCGGCGCATGCAGGCGCGATATCGCAACCCGGATTCCACCAAGCCTGAACTCCTGCATACGTTGAATGGATCGGGTCTGGCGGTGGGTAGAACGGTTGTCGCGATACTGGAGAACTATCAGGACGGCGACGGGCGGGTTCACGTGCCCGATGTTCTGCGTGGATATATGGGCGGCAAGCAAACGCTGGATCTGCATCCCGCCATGGGAAATTCCGGCTAGCGGGGCCGGCATGGACCATCTGCCCCTTTTCGTTGATCTCAAGCAACGGCCCTGCCTGGTGGTGGGCGGCGGAGAAACCGCGCGTCGCAAGATCGAGCTGCTGCTGCGGGCCGGTGCGAACGTCTACATCGTGGCGCCCGAGCTTTCCCCAGGAACCAAATCGCTGGTTGAGGACCACGGCCTGGGCGTGGTGCCGCGAAGCTTTCGCCCGGGCGACGTGGAGGGCAACTATCTCGTGATCGCGGCTACCAATGATGTAGAGGTCAATAAAACGGTCTACGAAATGTGCGTGTCACGCCACATCCTGATCAACAGCGTCGATCAATCGGCAATATCCAGCGTCATTTTTCCGAGCATCATCGACCGTTCGCCCGTGCTCATTGCGGTTTCCACCGGCGGGCGCTCGCCAACGCTCGCGCGCGTGGTGCGTGGTTGGATCGAGGCGCGATTGCCGGCACGCCTGGGCGCACTTGCGGAATTTGTTGGCGATCGGCGCGAGCGCGTGAAGGCGCGTCTGGCCGGCGTTTCCGAACGGCAGACGTTCTGGGAGCGGATCATCAATGGTCCGGTGGCCGAGCAGCTGCTCCTGGGGCGGGAGGAGGGCGCCGCCACGGCTTTTGAAGAGGCGCTGCAACGAGATCCTGATACAACGCCAACCGGATCAGTCGCCCTGGTTGGCGCCGGTCCCGGGGATCCGGAGTTGCTCACGCTCAAGGGACTGCGCCTGCTGCAAAGCGCGGATGTCATTCTCTACGACAACCTTGCCAACCAGCAGCTACTCGATTACGCGCGCCGCGACGCCGAGAAGGTCTACGTCGGCAAACGGCGCAAGTTTCCGGGCATCCGTCAGGAGGGTATCAACGCGCTGCTGCTGGAGCATGCCGGCGCAGGCAAAAACGTGGTGCGATTGAAAGGCGGCGATCCGTTTATCTTCGGGCGTGGCGGTGAAGAGACCGAAATCCTCGCCGAGAATGGAATTTCGTGCATCGTGGTGCCCGGTATTACGGCTGCTGTCGGCAGCGCCAGCTACGCCGGGATCCCGCTCACCCATCGGGAGGTTTCCCAATCAGTCCGCTTCGTCACGGGGCACCGCGTGTACGATCACGTCAACCTGGATTGGCCAGAGCTGGCCAAACCCGATCAGACGCTGGTCATCTATATGGGGCTTACCTGGATCGAGGAGATTCTGGAGAAGCTGGTCAAACACGGCATGCCGGCAACAACACCCGCTGCGCTGGTCGAAAAAGCCACGCTACCCGAACAACGCGTGATTGAAGGCACGATAGAGAATCTGGCCGGCCTTGTGCGCGCCGCGGAAGTGGTGGGTCCCACCACGATCATCGTTGGCGAGGTGGTGGGTTACCGAGTTCCAGCGCCTGCTAAAGACAATTCGTAGGTCGGGGTAATCCGGCGACTTTTGCCAGCAACTTCGCCGGACTCCCAGGAAACAGTTTTAGCAGATAGATGCTGTTGCCTCGCTCCTCGCCGAACTGCTGACGAACCTGCTTAACGAGCACGCGCATGGCCGGCGACACTTCGAACTTCTCATAGAATGCCCGAATCAGGTTGATCAGATCCCAATGCTCGGCGCTAAGCGTTAAACCTTCTGCGTTGGCAAGCTCGCCAGCTGCCGCCTCGGACCAGTCATCGAGGTGCCTGAGGTAGCCTTCCTTGTCAACGTTCAGCGCCATGTCACGATGGGGTTGTTGACTTCGACAAGCTGCACGAAATCCGCATAGGTGACAATTGTGACGTGCTCGCGCACTCGGGCGGCGAGACCCCGGGCGTGAACATCGACGCCGATTGCGCTCAGCTTGCGGTTAAGTGCGGCGTCAGTGGCAGCGTACACGCCGTCCTCAATCAACAGGACGACATCGTCAGCGCTTGCTGTGCCGAGGCAGCTTTCCAAAGCGCTTGGACGATTCACGATGTGCAACGCGGCCATCAGTCGTTAACCACCGCGTCCTGTTCGGCGAGCAGCCGCGCCTGGTCAGCGAGCGGGATCAACGTGGCAGGCAGAACCAGGTCGTCCAGTTCGAGTCCCCGCAGTGCCAGGGACGCTTCGCAGACGTACAGCTTGGATACTTCGTACTCGGGCAACGATTGAAGCACCTTGGCAACGGTTCGTACTCCGAGTTCATCGCCATCCTGATCCTCGATAAGTTGCCACACGCCGTCGTCCTTGAAGAGAACTGATACGGCCTGTTCGAACACTCCGGCGACCAGGACGGCTTCTAGCGCTTCCACTGCGTGGCTCGAACCATAGGGGAACTGACGCAGCAAAAAGAGAATGCGTTTCGTTGTCATGCGGCAAACGTGATGGAGCGGTCCGCGTGGATAAGAGCGTCGATCAGTTGCCCCAGCCCAACGATTTCGAATGCCGGATGCACATTGGCGGTTTCTTTGTCGTAACGTGCTTGCTCGGCTTCATTCAACATACCGCGCTTTAACGCCGCGGCGATGCACACCGCGAGTTCAACGCCATGATTCTCATGCAGTGACACCCATTTCTGGTGCACTGAGTCCTCATCCTGAGGGGTAACCGTCAGTCCATCCGCAGTTCGCACTCCTTCGTGGTAGAAGAATACGCGGGTGATGCTGTGTCCGGCGGCCAGAGCGGCTTCTACGAAGCGATACGCGCTGAGGGCGGATTCGGACGCCTGCGGGGCGCCGTGGACGGAGATGGAGATGTTCATAGCGGACGCACCTGCGAACTGTGCAGTCTCAAATGGCGGAGGGGCAGGGATTCGAACCCTGGGAAGAGTTACCTTCGCTGGTTTTCAAAACCAGTGCTTTCGACCGCTCAGCCACCCCTCCGGAGTGTTGGGCATTATCCAGAATACGCCTCGCTTGCATACCCCGCATCAGTCGTAGCCGTTCGGATGGCGGCTCTGCCAGCGCCACGCGTCTTCGCACATGCGCTGGATGTCATGCTCTGCCGTCCACCCGAGTTCCCGGCGTGCTTTGTCGGGGTCGGCAAAGGGCTCTGCCGCATCTCCTGTTCGCCGGCCAACGATTTCGTATGCAATCGTCTTGCCACTCACCGTTTCAAACGCTCGGAGCACATCGAAAACCGAATAACCTCTCCCGGTTCCGAGGTTGTGAACCGCAAGCTTCGGCGTGTCGTCAAGGTATCTAAGCGCGTGAAGATGGCCGCGAACGAGATCCGTCACGTGAATATAGTCACGAATTCCCGTTCCGTCAGGCGCCGAATAGTCATCTCCGAAGATCCGGAGCTTGGGCAACTTACCAACTGCGCCCTGGCTGATAAACGGAAGCAGATTGTTTGGTAGGCCGTTGGGATCTTCGCCGATCTCACCGCAGGAGTGGGCGCCAACCGGATTGAAATAGCGCAGCAGAGATATTCGCCAGTCCGGATCCGATGCATATACGTCCTTTAACATTTCCTCAATGTGCAGTTTGGACTTACCGTAGGGGTTAATGGGGTTGGTTGGGAACTTCTCAGTGATCGGCATCACTTTTGGCATTCCATAGACTGTAGCCGTTGAACTGAACACGAGAGTTTTGACATTCGCTGATTGCATTGTCTCCAACAATCGTAGCGTACCATTGACGTTGTTGTCGTAGTACATCATTGGCTGGCTGACAGATTCTCCAACGGCTTTCAGGCCGGCAAAGTGGAGTACTGCAGAGAACTCGTGAGTGTCGAACAGCCTATCCATTGCGCCCGAATCGCGAAGGTCGGCTTCGACAAAATCAAGGGATTTCTGGGTGATGTTCCGGACTCGTGCGAGCGATTCAGGCGAGCTGTTAGAAAGATTATCAACCGCTACAACCTCATAGCCGGCCTGCAGCAGATCCACGCACATGTGGCTTCCGATGTAACCCGCGCCGCCGGTGACGAGCACCTTGGTCACAGATCACTCACGGGTCCGTCATCGTTCGAGCGTTCTGCCAGTCCATGCTTATCCAGCAAATTGTACAGAGTAGGTCGAGACACCCCGAGAGAGCGAGCGGTCTGGCTGAGATTGTTCTGGCTCCGGCCCAACGCCTGCACGATCGCCACGCGCTCGGCTCGCGCGCGAACCAGTTTCAAGTTGAGTTGCATCTCTTCACTTTGACCTTCGAGT
>JAYGEV010000420.1:0-3771 GCA_046582225.1 Pseudomonadales bacterium | reverse complement strand
GGTGAACAGCGAGCAGGTGCAATATAGAAGACTACCGCCGGGGCGCACGGTGCGCCATAGATTACTCAGCAATGCGCTTTGTAGTTTCGCGTAGCCGGGAAGGTCGGCTTCGGTGCGAAGGATCTTGATGTCCGGATGACGCCGCAGCGTGCCACTCCCGGAACACGGCGCGTCGATGAGCACCGCGTCGAACGGTGTGCCATCCCACCAGTCCAGACTGGTCGCATCGGCTGTATGAGTCGTCAGTGAATGGCCGAGTCGACGCGCCTCCGCGTCAAGACGCTGCATGCGTTTGGCAGACTTTTCGACGCCCACGGCGTGGACCCCGGGTTGACTTTCGAGCAGATGAAACAACTTGCCGCCAGGCGCGGCGCACGCGTCGAGCACCCGGTCACCGGGGCGGCAGGAGAGCAGCTCGACGACGAAGCCCGCGCCAGCGTCCTGAATTGCGACGAGGCCTTCTTCGAAACCTGGAAGCGCCGTGGCCGTGGTCGCCTCGTTTAGCACCAGGTATTCGTCGCGAAGAGCGGGCTCGTAACCAATGTTCTGCGCGTCGAGCAGGGCCCGGTAGCTCTGGGTCGTCGAGCGGGCGCGGTTGATTCTAAGGGTCAACGGCGCTCTTTGCAGGCTGGCGTTGAGAATGTCGTCGGCGATATCCGGAAAATCCCGCCGGATCAGCCCGACCATCCATTCGGGGTACTCGCTATCCGTGCTCTCGGGATCGAACGAACGTTCGGTCTGAGACATTCGGCGCTGCAGTGATCGCAAGACCGCGTTGACCAGGCTAGACAGGGAGGTCCTTTTCAATGATTTGCAGGCAGCTACGGTTGCGTGAATCGCGGCGTGGTCCGGGATCCTTGAATGAAGGAGTTGGTAAGCACCCACTATCATCAAATGCAGTACTATTTGGTCCTTTTCCCTCAACGGTTTGGACAACTCAGCATTAACCGCCTGGGCCAGGGTGAAATAACGACGCATTGCGCCGTAGAAAAGATCGCGCGTCAATGGGTCTGCCGGATACCTGCCGAGAACCTGATCGCTGGTCTGAGCGTGGATCACAACCGCGGCGAGCATCCGCGCCGCGGTGGCGCGCTGCTGATCAGGACGGATCGGCAAGGCGTGCCCCTGGGGTAAATAGTTCCGGATAGCCGTTCAGCACCGCGGCAACGGGCAACGGCCGGCCTTTGCCTCGATTTAGCTGCACCCGGCGCACCAGCAGCGAGCCTTCCCCGCACGCCACCTGGATGCCTCTGGGGCTCGCGGCGATCACCGTTGCTGGGGGTTCGTTTGAGTCTTCGGGTTGCCATTGCGCGTCCAGCAGCTTGATGGTCACGTCGCCGATAGTGGTCGTGGCAGGAAGCCTGCCGCACAGCGCGCGGATCTGTCGGTGGATGTTTTGGGACGACTGGTGCCAGTCAATTCTGGCATCTGCAGCGGTGAGCTTGGTTGCATAGGTTGTTCCGGCATCGCTCTGAGCTACGTGGCTCAGCGTTTTCAGGTTTCCGAGACACTCGATCAGGCAGCGTGCGCCAAGATTTGCCAGCGTCTGCTCAAGCTCGGGGCCGAGGGTGTTGTTATCGATAGGGCAACTCGCCTGGGCGAGTACCGGGCCGGTATCCAGGCCCGCATCCATCTGCATGATAGAGACGCCGGTCTGTTCGTCGCCGGCCATGATTGCCCTTTCAACCGGGGCGGCGCCGCGCCAGCGCGGCAGCAGGGAGGCGTGAACGTTAATGCATCCCCGCCTGGGGACGTCCAGGACCTGCTGCGGCAGGATCAATCCGTAAGCGGCCACGACGAGGACGTCGAGTTTGCTGGCGGCGAGTTCGGCCCCTCGGACCTCATCACGCAGAGATCCGGGTTGACGAATCTCGAGCTGGTGTTCGAGCGCCACGGTTTTCACCGGGCTGGTTTGCATTTTTCGACCCCGGCCGGCGCGACGATCCGGTTGGGTATAGACAACGGCAACCTGGTCGCGGTCATCCAACAGCGCGCGCAGGATGATTGCGGCGAACTCCGGGGTTCCGGCAAATCCGATCCGTAAGCGCCCGGCGGCGAGCGCGAGCCCGCTCATGCGCGGATGCGCTGCTTTTCGAGTTTCCTGCGTATTCGCGTTCGCTTCAGACTGGACAGATAGTCGACAAACAGTTTGCCCTCCAAATGGTCGCATTCGTGTTGAATGCACACTGCGAGCATGCCATCTGTCTCGAGGTGGTAGGGGCTACCTTGGCGGTCGAGGGCTTTCAGGATGACTCTTTCTGGTCGCGTTACCAGTTCGTAGTATCCGGGCACGGACAGGCAGCCTTCTTCGTTTTCGACCGGATCACCGAGCAAGGTAAGCTCCGGGTTGATCAAAACGTGAGGCTCGTCGCGGTTCTCGGAGATGTCGATCACGATGATACGTTTGTGGACATCCACCTGACTGGCGGCAAGTCCAATTCCAGGTGCCCCGTACATGGTTTCCAACATGTCGTCGACGAGTTTTTGGATGCCCGCATCCACCCGCGCAACGGGCTTTGCTTTGGTTCGCAACCTCGGGTCGGGGAATTCAAGTATTTCTAGGCTCGGCATGGGCTTATGGAATGCTGGTCAGAGGCATCGTGAGTCTATGTGATGTATCTCTAGTAATGGTCTAATTCGTGCTGCCAACATTGTGAAGAGTATAACTTTTTTACTCGATTTGTTTGCTCGGCGCCGGCTTCTACGTGCACAACCTCGGTGGTTTTGCGCCGCCTTACGGCGAGGCTAAATGCGTTTTTACAGGATTGCGAAACGCCTTCGGACAGCACGGCGCCGCTCGGCGCGGTTTTGGCAGAGGTGCAATCAGTGGCCACCACCCTGGACGAGCTGGTGACCGCAACCGGGCTCGCGCCCGCCGACCTGGCAGCCAGACTGTTGGAGCTCGAGCTTGCCGGGTTTGTTCACCAGGTCGCTGAAGGGTATATTCGGCGACCTTTTTCGCGCTCCTGGTAATCTCCGATTTCGTGTGCTGGTAACCTTGAACTCCAGACCGATAACCGATACCACCAGAAAGGTAGATTGATGAGCTTCGTAGCGATACTCATGGGTTCAAATTCAGATTGGCCCATCATGCAGAACACCACCGAAATCCTGGCTGGTCTGGGCGTTGAGCATGAAGTCCGGATCACGTCGGCCCATCGAACCCCCGCAGCGACGATGGAATATGTGCAGGACGCTTCCCGGCGGGGTTGTGCAGTATTCATCTGCGCAGCCGGGCTTGCGGCTCACCTGGCCGGCGCGGTGGCGGCACACACCACCCGCCCGGTAATCGGGGTGCCCATCGACAGCGGGCCGCTCAGCGGTTTTGACGCACTTTTATCGACCGTGCAGATGCCAGGTGGCATACCAGTGGCATGCGTTGCGGTTGGAAAGGCAGGTGCGAAGAATGCCGCATACCTGGCCGCCCAGATGCTTGCGCTAGCTGACCCACAGCTGGGTGAACGCCTGGTGCAGGATCGTGAAGCCAATCGGGACAAAGTGCAGGTTCAAAACGAGCAGCTGCAAACCGAACTCAAAGGCGGATGAACCACTGGCATCTAACACGTGCGGTGCGGGTGCTCGCCGCGGGTGGGGTGCTGTTGCATGCCGCCGAAGGCGTTTGGGGTCTGGCGTGCGACCCGTTCAACCGCCACGCGGTGAAAAAGATCCTCGAACTGAAGCAACGCCGGGCCAGCAAAGGCCTGATCCTGGTCGGCAGCAGTGCCGAAGATTTTTTGCCTGACCTGGCGGCTCTCGGGCCAGCGGAATCGG
>JAYGEV010000407.1:0-2577 GCA_046582225.1 Pseudomonadales bacterium | reverse complement strand
GTGCACGGGTACGGGCGACGGTCACGAACCTTACCGACTACGGCTGTTTTGCGGAGATCGAAGAGGGTGTCGAGGGCCTGGTGCACGTTTCGGAGATGGATTGGACCAACAAAAACATTCATCCCTCGAAGGTCGTCAACGCAGGCGATGAAGTAGAAGTCATGGTGCTCGACATCGATGAAGAGCGGCGCCGAATATCGCTTGGCATCAAACAGTGTCGCGCGAACCCGTGGGACGAGTTCGGTATCAATCACGCCAAGAGCGATCGCATCACCGGCACGATCAAGTCCATCACCGACTTTGGAATCTTCATCGGGTTAGAAGGCAACATCGATGGCCTTGTTCATCTGTCGGATATTTCCTGGAACGAGCCTGGCGAGACCGCAGTTCGTCGTTACAGCAAAGGC
The DNA here is from genome assembly GCA_046582225.1 of Pseudomonadales bacterium. Classification (GTDB taxonomy): domain Bacteria; phylum Pseudomonadota; class Gammaproteobacteria; order Pseudomonadales; family Azotimanducaceae; genus JAYGEV01. The sequence goes on along the minus strand of JAYGEV010000407.1, from coordinate 2,170 downwards.
GAAGAGATCGAAACCCTTATTCTGTCGGTGGATTCAGAGCGAGAGCGAATCTCGCTGGGTATCAAGCAGCTCGATCAGGATCCGTTCTCGGACTACACGGCCGTTAACGATAGAGGCTCCATCGTGACAGGAATGATCGTCGAAGTTGAGCCGAAGGAAGCGGTCATTCAGCTCGCTGAAGAAGTGACCGGTGTATTGAGAGCATCTGAAATAAGCGCGGACCGGGTAGAAGACGCGCGAAGTATTCTGAGCGTCAATGAGGAGATCGAGGTCAAGATCATCACCATCGACCGCAAGAACCGAAATATCGGCTTGTCTGTCAAAGCGAAAGAAGTAGATGATGAACGTCAGGCGGTACGCGATCACCGGCGCCAGGAGACTGAGCAAGCGGGACCGGCGACGCTTGGCGATCTGATCAAGGCGCAGATGGATCAGGGCGGCGAGCAGGATGATCAGCAAACCGAAGAGTAAGCTGATTCAACTTTGATCCAAGGCGGTCCGCACGGATTCGGGGCGTTGCAACATAACAACAAGTTCAAATGAGCGGACACGGGCCGCTCGTTTGAATGAGAACAACGGACGCAGTTGTGAGAGCACCAGCGACGCCATGACCAAATCTGAGCTCATCGAGTTAATCGCCGCCAAGCAGACGCAGCTGTCCGCCAAGGATGTTGAACTCGCAGTAAAGACGTTGATTGAACAGATGTCGGAAACGCTCGCGGCGGGCAGTCGTATCGAGATTCGTGGATTTGGCAGCTTCTCTTTGCACTACCGTGCGCCACGGATCGGCAGGAATCCGAAAACGGGCGAGTCGGTCGGACTCGCGGGTAAGTATGTTCCGCATTTCAAGCCCGGCAAGGAGCTGCGCGACAGGGTCAACCAGGGGTTGGCCAAAGAGCGTGGGTACATCGAGGAGGAGCGGAACTAGCTGTCGAATCGATTCGGATCGGTTTGAGCTGGGGTAAGCGGGTATGGCCTGGTTGTCGCGATTTTTCTGGGCGGCGGTGGCGCTGCTGGTCTTTTTCTTCGCTGCGCTCGCGGTGAATCAGGAACACATCGCGCTGGAATTCATTGTCTGGGAGACACCGCGCATCAGCGTGTTCTGGTGGCTGCTTGCCGCATTTGCATTGGGATTGCTGTTGGGCCTGCTGGGTATTACCGTGTTGAGTACCCGGTTCGGATTCAGGAATCGCGCGCTCTCCAAGCGGCTGGAAGAGAGCGAAAGAGAGCGGCGCCGGGTACGGAACATGACGTTGCACGAGTGATCGCTGATGCCCGATAACCTGGCCCTGTACGTGTTGCTTGTACTTGCGTTGGGGATTGGTTTTCTTCTGGGCCGGCGCGAACGCAGCAAGAAAATGCGTAATGCTCCAGCGGTGGCCCAGGATTACTTCCGCGGGCTGGATCACCAGCTCAATGAACGACACGATCTTGCAATTGATACGTTCGTTGAAGCCATGGCCGTGGACAGCGACACCGTTGATACGCATCTTGCGCTTGGCAGTCTGGTCAGAAGGCGCGGTGAAGTTAATCAGGCGATACGCATACATCAGAACCTGCTCGCTCGACCGGTACTATCCAGCGTTCACCGCGCACAGACGGAACTGGAACTTGCACGCGACTATCTGGCCGCTGGATTGCTGGGCCGTGCGGAAAATCTTCTTCTTGAACTCAGCAAAAAAAATGCTGGCGAGCGACAGGTCGCCCAGGAGATGCTGCTGGAAATCTACCAGCGTGAGAGCGACTGGGAGCACGCGGTAGCGATCGGTCAACGGCTGGTTCGCCGGGACCGTTCCGTCCGCACGCCGCTGGCACACTTTCAATGTGAGCTGGCCGAGATCTCACTCCATGAAAATGATCTTCGAGGCGCGCGGGTTCAACTCGCCAGGGGCGCTGAGTTCGACGCTGGGTGCGCGCGCGTGAACCTGATCGGTGCTCGGGTAGAATTTGCGGCGAAGCGTTACCGCGACGCCAAGCGGTTGCTCCGTAAGGCGCGCAACCAGGATCCTGAAATTACCATTGAGACGCTGGAGTTGTTTCAGCGTGCGTGCGACGAACTCGGTGATGATTCGGATTACGTGAAGTATCTCAACGAGTGTCTTCAGAACGCTCCGCTGGTTGAAGTAATACAGGCGCTTGGCGAACATATGGAACGGACTCCGGGCGCCCA
>JAYGEV010000315.1:0-2298 GCA_046582225.1 Pseudomonadales bacterium | reverse complement strand
CGGAATATCGGATCCGACATTCGCGCCGCCGCCGCCATGAGCTGTTGAGCCTGCCCGAGGAGAGCCTCATCAATGGCCTGTCCCAGGACGGCATTCACGCCTGGGGAAACCTCTATGACCAGTTGTCGGGCACGTTGAGTTGCGATGTGCTCGTTGGCAACGAAACCCGGACCATGGGTATCGCGCAGGCGGCTGGCCTGATGCAGAAGCCGGATGTTGAGACGCGAAAAAATGCCTGGCGGGCGATCAATACCGCCTGGGCGGCTCACGAAGATACCTGCGCAGCGTCGATCAACGCCATCGCAGGATGGCGCCTGGAACTTGTCGCCAAGCGCGGCGGGAAGCAACCCGTGCATTATCTCGATGCGCCGGTACACATGAATCGTATCTCCCGCACCACCCTGGACACGTTGCTGGACGTGGCGAGGTCCGCTCGCCCGCTGGGCCAGCGGGCTGCCCGGCTGCAGGCGCGTGCGTATGGATCAAAGACCATCGGGCCTTGGGACCAACGCGCTCCGGCGCCAGACCTGGGTGAGGCTGCAGCGTCGGGAACCCCTTTTTCGGCGGCGGTTGAGACGATTGCGAATGCCTATGCGCAGGTTGACCCATCCATGGGCGATTTCGTCCGAATGATGGTTTCGAAACGTTGGGTGGAAGGGACACAGGGCGACAGCAAAAGACCCGGCGCGTATTGCACCGGATTCGAAAAATCTCGAACGCCGCGTGTTTACATGACCTACAGTGGCGGTTCCAGCGACATCATCACGCTCGCCCATGAGCTTGGTCACGCGTTTCACAGCTGGGTGATGCGCGATCTCCCGGCGAGCCAGCGCAGCTACGGAATGTCGTTGGCCGAAACGGCGAGCATATTTGGCGAGACACTGGTGCGTGACGCGTTGTTAGGCAGCGCCAGTTCCGGCCAGGAGCGTCTGAACATGGCGTGGGAAGAGATGTCCGCGCTGGTCGCTTTCATCCTTAACATACCGACCCGCTTTGAGTTCGAGAAGGGTCTGTATGAAGCGCGCGGGGAGCGTCCGCTGCTTCCACGAGAACTCAGGCAGATGATGAGCGAGGCGTGGACAAACTGGTACGGCGATGCGCTCAGCGAGCCTGATCCGCTGTTCTGGGCGAACAAGCTGCATTTCTACATTTCCGGATTGAGCTTCTACAACTTTCCGTATCTGTTTGGATATCTGTTTAGCCTGGGCGTCTATGCCGGGCGAGCCGAGGGCGGGAACTTCTATCGCCGCTACCGCGCCTTGCTGCGCGACACCGGGCGTATGTCCGCCGAGGATCTCGCCACTAAGCACCTCGAGGTTGACCTGACCCGTTCTGAATTCTGGCAGAACACCGTCACCTCGCTGGAGAGCAGGGTGGATGCGTTTGAAGATCTGTTAGACGAGCTGGGGTTGTAGCTACTTGAATGCGACGGCGAGCACATCGTCGAGATGTTCCGCCAGCGAGATCGTCAAATCCTCGCGTACTGCTTCGGGTAGCTTGGCCAGATCGGATTCGTTTTCCTTGGGCAGGATCACGTGGCGAAAACCGGCGCGATGTGCTGCCAGCAGCTTTTCCTTGATTCCTCCAACCGGCAGCACCAGCCCCGAGAGCGTGAGTTCGCCTGTCATTGCAAGATCGCTTCTGAGTGGCAGATGTTTGTAGGCAGAGTAGAGCGCGCTTGCCATGGTGACGCCCGCTGAAGGTCCGTCTTTAGGTACCGCTCCAGCCGGAACGTGGATGTGCACTCCGGTTTCCTCGATCGCGGATTTGTCCAGATTCAATTCGTCTGCGGCGGACCATAAATAGCTGCGCGCGGCCCGGGCGGACTCCTGCATGACCTGTCCGAGATGTCCGGTGAGCGTGACCTTCTCGTCCTTCTGCGTGAGCGTCGCCTCGACGTACAGCACATCGCCGCCCGCCTCGGTCCAGGCCAGCCCGGCGGCGACCCCGGGTGTGAGTTTGCTGCGACCCTTCTCGGATTTATGTTTTTCCGGTCCGAGCAGTTTCAGAAGTTGTTCTGAGTCGATGGGTTCCTCGACGCTCTTGCCGTCGACGACATGTCTTGCCCGCTTGCGGGCAAGTCGCCCGATGACCCGCTCCAGTCCACGCACTCCGGCTTCTCGCGTGTAGCGGTGGATTATCGTCATCAACGCAGCGTCGGTGATGTTCAGCTGCGAATCGCTAAGACCGGCTTCCTGCTGTTGCCGGGGCACCAGATACTGACGCGCGATGGCCTCCTTCTCCATGTCGCTGTAGCCAGACAGTTCCAGTACTTCCGTGCGATCCAGAAGCGCCCGC
>JAYGEV010000370.1:0-9841 GCA_046582225.1 Pseudomonadales bacterium | reverse complement strand
CATTTTCTTTCTCCTGAATAACCGTCTTTACGCGGGCGATGTCGTGCCGCGCGACCGTAAGCAGATGCGTCTGGCCGAGTTGACCGCTCGCTTTCTGCATACGCATGTGAAACTGCTCCTTGCGCAAACGCAGCAGCTCTTCATCGAGTTCTTTTGCCGTTTTTTCACGAAGCTCGGATACGTTCATGTCTACATCGCCGTCCTTCGAACAAACGCGGTTTTAAACGGAAGCTTTGCTGCGGCCAGGTTGAACGCCTTGCGAGCGATCTCTTCGGGCACGCCTTCCATCTCGTAGAGCACGCGGCCAGGCTGAATCTGCGACACCCAATACTCGACCGCCCCCTTACCCTTACCCTGACGAACTTCCAGAGGTTTCTTGGTGATGGGTTTGTCGGGGAAAACTCGGATCCAGATCTTGCCGCCGCGCTTTACATGTCGGGTCATTGCGCGCCGAGCCGCTTCGATCTGCCGCGCGGTGAGGCGCCCGCGACCGATCGCCTTGAGCCCGAACTCTCCGAAGCTGACACGACCGCCACGGATCGCCAGACCGCGATTTCGGCCCTTCTGCTGTTTTCTGAATTTTGTTCTTTTCGGTTGTAACACTTGCTGATCCTTACTTCGACATGCGCCCTTCTCGACTCAAGCGGACGCCGTGGGAGCCTCCTGTTCCGGACCAATTACTTCGCCCTTGAATACCCACACCTTGACTCCGATGATCCCGTACGTCGTCTGTGCCTCTGCGGTGGCGTAATCGATATCCGCACGCAGCGTATGCAGCGGCACCCGCCCTTCGTGGTACACCTCTGATCGCGCGATTTCCGCACCACCCAGGCGACCGGCTACACGCACTTTGATGCCCTGGGCGCCAAGCCGCATGGCGTTTTGTATCACCCGGCGCATGGCGCGCCGGAACTGAACGCGGCGTTCGAGTTGCTGTGCAACGTTCTGGGCAACGAGCAGCGCGTCCAGCTCGGCCTTTCTAATCTCCTCGATGTTGACATGCACCGGCACTTTCATGATGCGGGTCAACTCACTACGCAATCGCTCGACGTCCTCGCCTTTCTTTCCAATGACGATACCGGGCCGCGCGGTGTATATCGTGATCCGAGCGGTCTGTGCAGTCCGCTCAATTTCGATGCGGCTCACCGATGCCTGAGACAGGCGTTTGCGGATGTATTCGCGCACTTCCAGATCGTTCAGCAGGTGCTCCGGGTAGGCTTTTCCGTCCGCATACCACACAGAACTGTGTTCCTTGACGATGCCCAGTCGAATACCGATAGGATGTACTTTTTGACCCATACCTAGCTCTGCTCGTCAGTGACCGTCACAGTGATGTGACTGGAACGTTTCAATATTCGATCTGCTCGACCTTTCGCGCGCGGCCGAATGCGTTTCATGGTGAGGCCCGCGTCAACGAAGATTTCGCAGATCTTGAGTTCATCAATATCGGCACCTTCATTGTTCTCCGCGTTGGCGATCGCAGACTCCACTACCTTGCGCACCAGCCCCGCGCCTTTCTGATTGCTGAAGTTCAATATGTCCAACGCATCACTCACGGACTTGCCACGAATCTGATCCACCACCAGGCGCGCCTTCTGTGGCGATATCTGTAATCGGTTGGCCTTCGCTCTAACTTGCATCACCCGCTCTCCTACCCCGCCCTAACGGCGCGCTCTTCGATCTGCCGCGTGACCGCGATATGTACGAGTGGGCGCGAACTCACCCAGCTTGTGGCCGACCATGTCCTCATTTATGAACACCGGCACGTGCTGCCGCCCGTTGTAGACAGCAATGGTCAAGCCAACCATGTCCGGCAATATCATCGAGCGGCGCGACCAGGTTCGAATCGGCCGCTTATCGTTGGTAGCGACCGCGGTTTCCACCTTCTTCATCAGATGTAGATCGACGAAGGGCCCTTTGTGGAGTGATCTAGGCACCGCTTACCTCCTGCCTCGACGACGAACAATCAACTTGTCCGTGCGCTTGTTGCTTCGTGTCTTGTACCCCTTGGTGGGCACACCCCATGGGCTGACCGGATGTCGACCACCCGACGTCTTGCCTTCGCCACCCCCATGCGGGTGATCAACTGGATTCATCGCAACGCCGCGAACCGTGGGTCGCACACCGCGCCAGCGATTCGCGCCGGCCTTGCCCAGTGAGCGCAGGTTGTGTTCGCTGTTGCCCACCTCTCCCAATGTCGCACGGCACTCAGCGAATACCCGGCGCATCTCACCCGAGCGCAGCCGCAGAGTTGCGTATGCACCTTCACGGGCAACCAGCTGTGCCGAGGAACCGGCGCTGCGAACCATCTGTGCACCTTTGCCTGGCTTGAGCTCAACGCAATGAATGACGCTGCCCATCGGTACGTTACGCAGGCTCATCGAATTGCCCGATCGAATGGGCGCTCCGGTGCCGCTCATCAACTCGTCACCAGCGCTCACACCACGTGGGGCGATGATGTATCGCCGTTCACCGTCGCGGTACTTTAAGAGCGCGATGTTGGCGCTGCGGTTTGGGTCATATTCCAACCGCTCCACGATCGCCGGAATGCCATCTTTGTCGCGCTTGAAATCGATGATCCGATAGTGTTGCTTGTGCCCACCACCGCGATGTCGGGTGGTAATCCGCCCGGCGTTATTGCGCCCTCCGGTTTTACTCTGCGGGGTGATAAGGCCTTTATACGGCGCACCCTTATGCAGTTCCGGATTGACCACCTTGACCACAAAGCGGCGGCCCGGGGATGTTGGTTTTGCTTTAATGACAGCCATTTGACCTAACCCGATACCATGAAGTCGATTTCCTGACCCTGTGCCACGCGAACGTAGGCCTTCTTCCAGTTCTTGGCATGTGTCTTTCCACGCGTGGTGCGTTTGACCTTGCCTTTGACGTTGATCGTCGACACCCGCTCCACGGTGACGTTGAACAACTGCTCCACCGCGGTCTTGATCTCCTGCTTGGTAGCGTCCCTGGCTACCTTGAATCCGTACTGGTTGCTCTGTTCTCCGAGGATCGATACCTTCTCGGAAAAATGCGGTTCCACCAGCACCGTGTAGAGTCGTTCTTGATTCATGCCAGGGCCCCTTCGAGTTTTTTCAACGCATCGACAGTAATAAGCACCTGGTCGTGGCTGATGAGGCTAAGCGGGTCCACGCCCTGGACATCGAGCACGTCCACGTCCTTGAGGTTGCGAGAAGCCAGATACAGATTTTCGTCGACGTCGTCACAGACGATCAGTACGTTCTTTAAATCCAGTTCTTTGAGCTTTTCGAGGAGGGACTTGGTCTTGGGGGCATCTACAGAGAAGGCTTCGCAGGCGATGAGACGATCCTGACGAATCAGCTCCGACAGGATGCAGCGCAATGCCCCACGAAACATCTTGCGGTTGACCTTTTTGGAATGATCCTGCGGTTTGGCGGCAAACGTTTGGCCCCCACCACGCCATATGGGGCTACGAATCGTGCCCGCACGAGCGCGACCGGTGCCTTTCTGACGATACGGTTTGCGGCCACCGCCGCGAACTTCGGAACGGGTTTTCTGTGCCCGGGTTCCCTGACGGCCGCCGGCAAGATATGCCACCACCACCTGGTGTACCAACGCTTCGTTAAACTCCCTGCCGAATGCGACGTCAGAGATCTCCACGCTGCCAGCGTCCGCTGCCAAGCTCAGATTCATTACGATGTTCCTCCGGGCGCCTGGTCTTTCACCGCTGGGCGGATGTATACATCACCGCCGGCAGGTCCGGGCACGGCGCCCTTGACCAGCAGCAGGTTGCGCTCAGAATCCACCCGCACCACTTCGAGATTTTGCGTCGTCACCCGGACATTACCCATGTGTCCCGCCATCTTTTTGCCTTTGAAGACCCGACCCGGGGTCTGACACATACCGATTGAACCCGGGGCCCGGTGGGAAATGGAGTTGCCGTGGCTGTTGTCCTGACCGCGGAAATTCCAACGTTTGATGACGCCGGCATAGCCCTTGCCCTTGGAAACCCCACGTACATCGACCTTCTGCCCCGCCTCAAACTGATCGACCTTGAGTTCAAAGCCCACGCCAACCTCTTCGTCGATCTGGTCCACCCGAAATTCCCACAAACCCCGGCCTGCAACCGCATCGGACTTGGCGAAATGCCCGGCCAATGGCTTACTCACGTTGTTCTGCTTAACCGATCCGGTCGTCACCTGAATGGCGACGTATCCGTCAACTGCCTCGGTCTTGACCTGTGTGACCCGGTTGGGCTCCACTTCGATCACGGTCACGGGTATCGACGCGCCATCTTCGGTGAAGATGCGCGTCATGCCACTTTTTTTGCCAACTACGCCAATAGCCATTGGATGTCTCTTCCTGTTCCAACCCCGCAGCAGGCTCTCTCTCCCGTCCGGAGGCCTGCAGCGAGATAGTCAAAGCCGCCTCCCAGATCGCCCAAAGAGGCCTGGCAAACGGTCTTTGTCTTCACCGGCCCCCTATCGGGGCCTTGTTGTTCACATTCGCTCTCGAGCCGAAAGTGTTCCGAGAGCGGTGCGCAAAAACGCCGGCCCTCTCGGTACCGGCGCTTTCCTTATTTCAAGCTGATCTGTACTTCTACGCCCGCAGCCAGATCCAGTTTCATCAACGCGTCCACGGTCTTTTCAGTGGGTTCCACGATGTCCAGCATGCGTTTGTGCGTGCGGATCTCGTACTGATCCCGGGCGTCTTTGTTTACATGCGGAGAAATCAGCACGGTAAATCGTTCTTTCCGGGTCGGCAGAGGAATCGGGCCTTTCACTTGAGCCCCGGTGCGCTTCGCCGTTTCGACGATCTCCTGGGTCGATACGTCAATGAGACGATGGTCAAACGCCTTCAGGCGGATACGGATACGCTGCTTCTGCACCTGGAACTACTCTCCCCCAAAAAAACCGGAAAACCTCACCACCGAAATCTGATACTGATGATCCGGCACCGGGCAAAATTGCCCTTTTTCAGCGCGTTCGCCGCAATATCTACGGGCTAAGCGTTATCCCCGAAAAAGGGAGGGCGAACTATACAGACGGCAGAAGGCGCTGGCAACCGCCCGCAATTACTGGTCTTCAATATTCGATCCGCCCGGATCGCGGAGCCGCGTGGAGCTACTCGATAACCTCTGTGACGACGCCTGCACCGACCGTTCGGCCACCCTCGCGAATCGCAAAACGCTGGCCTTCCTCCATCGCAATCGGACATATCAACGTCACCTTCATGTTCACGTTGTCGCCAGGCATCACCATCTCCGTGTCCGCGGGCAACTCAACGTTCCCCGTCACATCGGTCGTCTCAAAAAAGAACTGCGGCCGATAACCCTTGAAAAACGGAGTGTGCCGACCGCCCTCGTCCTTGGACAACACATACACTTCCGAATCAAATACCGTATGCGGCGTGATGCTCCCGGGAATGGCCAATACCTGGCCCCGCTCAACCTCCTCACGCTTGGTTCCCCGCAGCAGAACCCCAACGTTCTCCCCCGCACGGCCTTCGTCCAACAGCTTGCGGAACATTTCAACACCCGTACACGTCGTCTTCTGCGTGTCGCGAATGCCAACAATCTCTATCTCGTCTCCAACCTTGACGATCCCGCGCGCAATCCGGCCCGTGACCACCGTGCCCCGACCCGAAATCGAAAAAACATCCTCAATGGGCATCAAAAACGGCAGATCAACCGGCCGCTCCGGCTCCGGAATATACTCATCCAGCGCCTCAACCAGCTTCTGAACACTCGGTATCCCAATCTCGCTGGTATCGCCTTCCAACGCCTTCAACGCACTTCCAATCACAATCGGCGTGTCGTCTCCGGGAAATTCGTACTGATCCAGCAGCTCCCGTACTTCCATCTCGACAAGCTCCAACAGCTCATCGTCATCCACCATGTCCGCCTTATTCATGTACACCACAATCTTCGGTACACCCACCTGGCGCGACAGCAAAATGTGCTCCCGGGTCTGCGGCATCGGACCATCCGCCGCACTCACTACCAGAATCGCTCCATCCATCTGCGCAGCACCGGTGATCATGTTCTTCACATAATCCGCGTGCCCCGGACAATCAACGTGCGCGTAATGCCGCGCCGTCGACTCGTACTCAACGTGCGAGGTCGCTATCGTTATCCCTCGTGCCCGCTCTTCGGGCGCATTATCAATCTGATCAAAATTCCGAACTTCTCCCCCGTGCATCTCCGCACACACCATCGTCAACGCCGCCGTCAACGTCGTCTTACCATGGTCTACATGACCAATCGTCCCTACATTTACATGCGGCTTGGTACGCTCAAATTTCTCTTTGGCCATCCTGCTACCTCCAGTTACCGGCAACCTTGCGTTGTGGTGCTAACGCTTGATGATGCCTTCGGCAATGCTGTCTGGGACCGCGGCATACTTGCCGAACTCCATCGTAAAATTAGCCCGGCCCTGAGTGGCCGAACGCAAATCTGTCGCGTACCCAAACATCTCTGAGAGCGGTACGTCGGCACGAATGATCTTTCCGGCCGGATTCTCGTCCATGCCGGCGATGATCCCGCGGCGCCGATTGAGATCACCAACGACGTCACCCATGTAAGCTTCGGGGGTAACGATCTCTACGCTCATGATGGGCTCCAGCAGAACCGGCTGAGCTTTTTGCGCGCCGTCCCGGAGCGCCATTGAACCGGCAATCTTGAACGCCATCTCCGAGGAGTCTACCTCGTGGTACGAGCCATCATAGAGCGTGGCCCTGACCCCGATGAGCGGATACCCGGCGATCACGCCATTCTGCATCTGCTCCTGAATACCCTTGTTTACCGCCGATATGTACTCGCGCGGGACGACTCCGCCGACAATCTCGTCAACGAATTCATACGCTGCCGTGCCTTCTTCATCCTTGTACGGTTCCAGGGTCAACCAGACGTGGCCGTACTGACCGCGACCGCCCGTTTGCCGGACAAATTTGCCTTCTACATCAACTTTGTTGCGAATGGTTTCCCGGTACGCCACCTGCGGCTTACCAATGTTGGCCTCGACGCCAAACTCCCGGCGCATGCGATCGACAATGATGTCCAGGTGCAACTCGCCCATGCCCGAAATGATTGTCTGGCCCGATTCTTCATCGGTGGCCACCCGAAACGACGGGTCTTCCTGAGCCAGTTTGCCTAGGGCGACGCCCATCTTTTCCTGGTCAGGTATAGACTTTGGCTCTACTGCAACCGAGATAACCGGCTCGGGAAATTCCATGCGCTCAAGCGTGATGATGTCGCTCTGCGCGCACAACGTGTCACCTGTGGTGACGTCCTTGAGGCCGATTGCCGCGGCAATGTCGCCAGCGCGCACTTCTTTGATTTCATTGCGGTCGTTCGAGTGCATCTGCACCATTCGACCCACGCGCTCACGCTTACCCTTCCCCGGGTTGAAAACATGGTCCCCCGAGTTGAGAACACCCGAATAAACTCGAAAAAACGTCAACGTGCCGACAAACGGATCAGTGGCGATCTTGAATGCCAGCGCAGCGAATGGGGCTTCGTCGCTCGATGCCCGGGTGGCGGGGGTTTCGTCATCCTCCAACACGCCTTCAATGGGCTTCACCTCGTCGGGAGCCGGCAGGAAGTCGATGACCGCATCCAGCACCGCCTGAACACCTTTGTTCTTAAATGCTGACCCACACATGGCGGGCACAATCTCGTTGGCCAGGGTGCGAATGCGAATCCCAGCCCTGATCTCGTCCTCGCTCAGCTCACCCACTTCGAGGTACTTCTCCATGAGTTCTTCGTTGGCTTCTGCGGCAGTCTCGACCAACAGCTCGCGCCAGTGATCCACATCGTCGCTCATGTCTTCAGGAACATCGGAGATATCGAAGGTGAGGCCCTGATCCTCTTCATTCCAATAGATGGCTTTTCTTTCGATGAGATCAACGACACCTGTGAACTTATCTTCAGCGCCGATGGCCAGCTGTATCGGCACCGGGTTGGATCCCAGACGGTCCCGGATCTGATCAACCACGCGCAGGAAATCAGCACCGGCACGATCCATCTTGTTAACGAAAACCATGCGTGGAACTTCGTAACGGTTGGCCTGACGCCAGACGGTTTCCGACTGGGGCTCAACGCCGGAGGTCGCGCAGAAAACAACCACCGCGCCATCCAGCACCCGCAGGCTCCGTTCGACCTCAATGGTGAAATCGACGTGGCCGGGGGTATCGATGATGTTGACGCGATGCTCGTCGAACTGCTGCTTCATGCCACTCCAGAAGCAGGTCGTCGCGGCGGAGGTGATGGTGATTCCCCGCTCCTGTTCCTGTTCCATCCAGTCCATGGTGGCGGCGCCATCATGAACCTCACCGAGCTTGTGGGACAAACCCGTATAAAAAAGCACCCTTTCCGTGGTAGTGGTTTTACCCGCGTCCACGTGCGCCACGATGCCGATGTTCCGGTACCGGGTAATGGGGATCGTGCGAGCCATCATGCTCTCCGTTCAGAAATAGAAAGCTACCGGGCAAATCCCAAGGAAATACTCGGAGCGATTATTAGTAACGATAGTGCGAAAACGCTTTGTTAGCGTCGGCCATGCGATGAGTGTCTTCGCGCTTCTTCACCGCCGAGCCACGCCCATCCGACGCATCCATCAACTCTCCGGCCAGCCGCGCCGCCATGGACTTTTCGCCTCGCTTGCGGGCGCTGTCCACCAGCCAGCGCATGGCCAGGGCCTGTCGCCGCGAGGGGCGGACTTCGACGGGCACCTGGTAGGTCGCGCCACCTACGCGCCGGGATTTCACCTCGACAAACGGTGCGACCGCCTCGAGCGCCTTTTCGAAGATCTCCACCGGATCGGGATTGTCTCTCTCCTCAATCCGCGTCAGCGCGCCATAAACGATGTGTTCGGCAACCGCCTTTTTACCGCTGACCATCACGTGATTGATAAATTTCGCGACGGTCTGATTGTGATATTTCGGATCAGGAAGTATTTCGCGCTTGGCGACGACTCGGCGTCTTGGCATCTCATGCTCCTTTGTTTCAGGTATCTCCCCGAGCTGGGTCCGGGGCCTTACTGGAGTGGGTTGTCTGTGCAGGAGCGGACTCCGTCCGCGAAGATTCGGCGTTGGAAACGCCTCCTACAAAGGTAATTGTTTTATTTAGGTCGTTTGGTTCCGTATTTGGAGCGGCGTTGGCGCCGATCAGACACCCCCGAAGTATCCAGGGTCCCGCGCACCGTGTGGTATCGAACGCCCGGCAGGTCTTTGACCCGACCACCCCGAATCAGCACAACTGAGTGCTCCTGAAGATTGTGGCCCTCGCCACCGATGTACGAGGTGACTTCGTAACCGTTTGTCAGGCGCACCCGGCATACCTTGCGCAACGCGGAATTCGGCTTTTTAGGGGTAGTGGTATACACGCGCGTGCACACGCCGCGCTTCTGCGGGGAACCCTGCAGCGCCGGAACTATGTTCTTGTCGATCTTGCGCTTGCGCGGCTTTCTGACCAGCTGGCTGATAGTCGCCATACTTACTCCGTTGTGGGCACTTCCGCGAATCAGCCAAGATGGGGCTTGGATTCGCGGAGCGCGCGATTGTAATCACCTGTTGGCCGCTGCGCAACAAGCGGCAACCCGATGGATTGACGCTTGCTGACACATTTTCAAGCCCTGTGTGCCTCGCGGGCTCATTCTCCGCTAAGGGCTCTCTATTCTCCGGCTTTTATTCTCCGCTAAGGGCTTCCGACAGCGCCTGCTCGACATCGTCCGCGGTAACGCCCTGCGCCTTGAGTGCTCGGGCGGCAATGTCATCTTCACGTTTGCGCTTGCGCTCGCTGTGATAGGTCAGGCCTGTTCCCGCAGGAATCAGTCGACCGACCACAACGTTCTCCTTGAGCCCA
>JAYGEV010000231.1:0-9188 GCA_046582225.1 Pseudomonadales bacterium | reverse complement strand
TGGAAGAATCCGGCATGATTCTGGGATATGTGGGGCTGGTCGATCAATCCCAGGCCGGCTATCCGGACGACGTGTTCGTGCAGATCACCCTGCACAGCCAGCAACGTGACGATCTTGCAGCGTTCGAGACCGCCGTACGGGAACTACCCGAAGTCATGGAGTGTTATCTGATGTCCGGCGAAGCCGACTACATCATTCGGGTCATCATCGCCGACGCGCGCGACTACGAACGCATCCACAGCCAGCACCTCACCCGGCTGCCAGGTGTGGATCGAGTGCACTCGAGCTTTGCGCTGCGAACCGTGATCAAGAGAACAGAGATTCCAATCCGCCGCTGACGCTTCCACATCGTGGACGCCTGCTAGATCAGATCCGCCGGCACCAGTTCAAATTCCTTAATGACCTGATCGGCGTAATCGATGCGGCCGGTGATTTCCCGTGGGTCGCCATGCACCAGACGCAAGCAGGCTTCCGTCATATGCTCCATCGGCGTGACAATATCCCTATTCGAATCGTTGATTAGCTTATGGTGGACTGTCCCTGGAGTTGCCACCAGGCCGGGAGAGATGACATTGACGCCAATGTTTTCGTCGAACATCTCTTGAGCAAGGCCGGTACTGAATCGCTCGAGCGCCGCCTTGCACAGGCCGTAAACGGTCCCTCCTCGACCCGCCAGGGTCCTGTCAGGATGGATCGCCGCGTGTGACGAAATATTCAGAATCCAACCACCACCACGCTCGCACATGCCCGGCAGTACCATCTGCGAGAGCTCGAACGGCGCCCACACCTGCAGGTCCATCATGAGCCGAAAGCGCTTTTCCGGAAAATCTGTTACGGGTATGTAGTAGGTAACAGCAGCATTGTTGACAAGAATGTCCACGTGGCCATAGGCATCCTTCGCCGTCTCGATCAGATTGCGGCGATCGCCCGCCAGCGAAAGGTCCGCGCGTACCCCAAGCGCATCGCCACCGGCGGCCTTTATCTGCTCGACCGTGTTGGTGATCGTGCCTGGCAGATAGTGATCGGCCTCTTCCACGCTGCGTGCCGACACCACTACCCTGGCGCCCTCCATGGCGTAACGCCTGGCGATAGCTTCTCCAATTCCTCTGCTTGCGCCGGTAACCACCGCCACCTGCCCCTTCAGAATCCCGTTAGGATTAATTGAAGCCATACGCGTTTCCCCATTGCGAGTGCCTACTATAGCGCTACACTCTGCGCCATGAGAACGCACCTGCTACTCGCGGTCTTTGCCGGTCTCGCGACAACCGCGCTGGCGGCGACCGCTCCACCGAATTTCCCCGAGGTATCGCCGCAGCCACACACCGAAGATGCGTGTTTTGCGGCGGCGCTCCAACTGAATTCGGAGACCGCGACCTGTGACGACCTGATTCACGCAGCCGGCATCGATGCTCGAAGCCTGGCCGCAACCCACAACAACCGAGGCCTGATCCTCGCCACGATGGGCCTGCGTGATGAAGCGCTGAGTGATTTCGAGACTGCTCTGTCGCTGGCACCGAATCTGGCCGAAGCCCAGATCAATCGGGCCAACATCCTGTTCGAACTGGCACGCTACCCCGCGGCGCTTAAGGCATACGACGCTGTGCTCGCGCACGTCAGCGTCAATCAACATGTTGCGCTGTTTAACAGAGCGTTGACTCATAGCGCGCTTGGCAACGTCGAGCCGGCCGGCATCGATTTTGCCTCGGCGAGACAGAAAGACAGAGAGAGGGAGAGGGAGAGAGAGGGAGAGAGTGCGACCGGCCGGGCGCCGTCCGGCGTCAACAGCGAACCCGTGGTGACTCAACCACTCAGGTAAATACGTTCAACCCGTGGCCCGACCCCGGTAAGCACCTCATAGGCGATGCTATCAGCCCATCCGCCGACTTCGTCGACAGAGACCTGATCACCAAAAAACTGGACCCAATCTCCCGTTGCCACCTGCAGGTCGGAAACGTCGACCAGGGTTAGATCCATGGAGATGCGCCCGACGATGGCACATCTGCGTTCGCCGATTGACACTTCGCCTCGATTCGACAGCAGTCTCGGCAGCCCGTCTGCATAGCCGATCCCGACCACAGCCACCTTGAGATTTTCCGAGGCAACGAAGGTGGCGCCATAGCCGAGCGGGACGCCAGCTGCCACATCCCGAACCTGCAAGACCTGGGCTGACAGACTTGCCACGCATTGCATCGGGTTGGTCCGATCACTGAAGGGGTTGGCACCGTAAAGTCCGATACCAGTTCGGCAGAGGTCGCCCCTGAACGGAGCGCCCATGATCAATCCCGCAGAGTTACCGATGCTTGTGCGGATGCCGGGAAAGCGCGCAGCCACTGCATCGAACCGGTGAATCTGTGCCGCGTTGAGCGGATGGTCCGGGGTATCCGAGCATGCGAGATGAGTAACGAGCAGCTCCACCTCGAATTCCGCGAGGTCTGCCGGCGTGACATCATCCGCAAAGCCGAGACGCTCCATGCCGGTGTCTATGTGCACGGCAATCGGCAGCGCCCGGTGCGGGCGCCAGGTAATCAACTGACCTGGATGGTTGACCACCGGAATCAGCCGAGCCCCAGCCAGTCTCTTAGCAGTATCGCTGCTCGAGCCTTCGAATACGTATATTCGCGCGTCAGGCAGTACCTGGCGAAGGGTCAGTCCTTCTTCACACGTCGCAACGAAGAATTCCCGACAACCCGCGGCGAACAACGATTCCGACACCGCGGTTACGCCTAGCCCATAGGCATCAGCCTTGACCACGCTGGCGACGCATGCCGCAGCTTCTTCGCACTGCTCGCAATACCATCGATAGTTGGCGACCAGCGCGGTCAGATCGACCTGCAGCCGGCCTCTCATCTCACCGAATTGTATTGATATAAGCGACCACGTCGAGGATGGCTTTGTCGGAAGTCAGCAAGCCAGCCATCGGCTTCATCTGCAGACCGAACGTATCGGCGCCATCGTAAGCACGCATGCCGTTCTGATAGTTCTTGATCTGGCGCACCAGGTACCAGTCGTTCTGACCTGCAAGGCGTGGACCACCAAGCGCTTCGAGCCCTTCACCGGCAGGCCCGTGGCAGGCGACACAGACCGCGTACATCGCCTGCCCGGCTGCCGGATCACCTGCCACGGTAATCGCCGCAGGTACTACGGGAAGCGTCTCAATGTACTCGATCAGATTGGCCTGAGTCGTTGGATCCGCAGTGATCATGGCCATTGGCCGCATCTGCATACCGTGGATGTCACCCGGCGCCGTGCCACGATGGCCGGCGCGATACGCTTCCAGCTGGCGCTGCAAATACCATGGTTCCTGGCCCGCAAGGCGCGGCGAATTCAACGCGACATTTCCCTCGCCATTGGCGCCGTGGCAGGCGGCGCACACCGCGTATGCGGCCTTGCCGGCCGCGACATCCGCAATTACCGGCGTCGCCCAGAGCATCCCCGCGAGCACTACAAAGCGCGAATACTTACGCACGCAACAACCCACAAACAGCACAACACCGCGCGCCATATCATCTCCTGCAAAAAAAGACCGTCAGATAAAGTCTAGCGCTTTTCTCGTCGCCAGAAAGAGAGCCAGGACCGACCACCCTGCTCGTCGCGTCGGTCGTCGCCTCTGCAGCGGCTTTCTGATTCAGATACATCAACCGCCCGAGGCTCGGTTTCCGTATTCATATCCAGATGTCACCCGTGAAGAGGGCAAAACTATAGCGACTTTCGAACGGAAAACACAAGGACGAAAGTAATGAAGGCCAGGACGCGCCGTCTGGCGCGATTATCAACGGCTCATGATCGGTAATTTGCCCAATCCAGGCGTCTCCAGCCCGTCGAAACGACACATCCCCGTCAACCCTGGACCAACCTGCGGGCCTGTGAGATCCAGTCGTCCTTCTGGATGCGACTCTTGAATCCATTCAACAGGTGCACCTCATCGGCAAGATCTTCCTCCTTGAGCTACGCAATCTGGCTGAAGCTGGACACACCCAGCTCAACGAGCTGGCCTGCCAATTTCGGGCCGATGCCCCGGATCGCTGTCAGATCGTCCGTCGGCGTTGCCCCAGCACCCTCAGCAAGCCGCGCCTCCAGGTCACGAACCTGCGCGACCAATCGTTCGTTGCTTTCGCGTGCATCGACCAGCTGCTGATTGAGCACGACCAGCATCTTGTTGTCGCCGCCCACGTTGGTGGCCCCCTCGACGGGCTCAGCCATGTCCTGCTGCCATCGCATATTGTTGAGCTGCTCGGTGCGCTCACGAACTATCTGCTCGAGCTTGTGCACCTCGTGCTGCAGCTGGCCCACTTCCTCGCCAGCGGCGTCAGCCACTTCGGTGGAGGATTCTGGATCTGCCACCTCGCTGGGGTTTTCCTGGTTGCGCGCTTCGAGTTGGTCTTCGAGTTCCTTTATCTTACCCGTCAGTTTTTCGTAAGTGACGGCGCTTACAGGTTCCGCGCCATCCGCTGTTCCAGCAGCGCCCGCAAGATCTTCGCGAGTCTGGGCGAACGGGGGTTGATCTTCGGCTGCTGCTTGAGCGTGGTCGACCTGCACCGTCGGCTGCGCGCCGCGATTCTTCGCAAGCTCCTCAGCCAGCTTGAGCATGCGCTCCTTTTGGATTTCGAGTCGCGAGTCCAGATGCGCGATGTGTTCTGCATGTTCAGACGCGTGCCGTTCGGCTTTAGCGAGTGCCTCGCCGAGCTGTTCGTTTTGTTGGCTCAACTCCTGGGCAGCACTTTCCGCGGCGAGTTTTTCGTGTTCCAGACCCACCACCAGTTTGGACCGTTCGTTCAGCTGTTCACTGAGTCGATCGTTACGCGCCTGGACCTCGGAATGTCGCTCAGAGAGTTCCCGTCGTTGACCTTCGCGATCGTTGGTGACCTGCTCAGCGCTTGCGACACATTGCTGGAGCCGCTCGACTTCGCCATGCTCCTCGGCCACATGACCTTCCAGTGCGCGGGTTTCGTCTTCAATCCCGGCAAATGAATGCTTGAGCTGCGTAAGCTCTTCGACGCGTTCGGAGAGTTCAGTCTGCAGGCGTGCTTCGCTTTCACGGACCGCCGCGAACCCGATGAGCTGCTCGTCGGACTCGCCGATCTTAGACTCAAGGCGGACCACCTGCTGCTGCATTGCTTCAATCGACTGCCGCGCCGTATCCAGATCTTTCGCCTGCGTTTCATGCTGCTGGCCAAGCGTACCGAGTTGCTCCCGCAAGGTCTCACGCTCAGCAGCCGTTTCTGCGTCGCCCGCCTGGAGATCCACCAGACTGTTGGTCTTTTCGCGCAACTGATCACGCAGCTGAGTGAGGTTCGCGCCGAGGGTTTCAATCTGGCGATTCGCAAGCTCGGTGGTTTCGAACAGGTTTGCATTTCGCTCGTTCAGCGATGCGGATTCATCCCGCAGCATCACGATCTCGTGATCGCGATCCTCCAGGCTTATGGTGCTTTTCTGCCACACGCCATTCAGCTCGTCGAGTTCGCTCGTCAGCCGGCAGAGGGCTTCTTCTTTGCTGTTGGCAAAGGACTCCTGCTCGTCCAAAGATGATTTCGCCGCCTGCCATTTGTCCTTCCAGCCGCCAACGTCCTGCTGCAGGCCCGAGATCTCCATATCGCGGCTGCGCAGTTGACCCTCCAGATCCTGATGTCTGGAGTGGAATGCTTTGAGCTTTGCTTCAAGCTCGTCGACTATCTGTTCTCCGGAACCGGCTTGGTTGCCTCCCGGAAGCGCTACGCTTTCCGGGCCGTGGAATTTGTCGACCGCTGACTGCAGCCGGTCAGCCTGATCTGTGCGTTCGCGAAGTGCGGCTGCCAGCTTTGGCACCCGCTCCTTCCACTTGGCAAGTTCCTTTTTGAGATCGTGCAGCGCTGCGTCGGCGGCACCAGGACTAACCTCTACGGCTGATGGCAACAGCGCGTTGTTTGACCGTTCCTGCATTGTCTTACTAATCACCCCATGGATCGTTGGCGGTCGGCATTCGAGTCGCTCCGCAAAGCTACAAGAAATCGCGCTGGGGGAATGTGAACTGATTGGAAAATCGCCGAACTGTGACGCGGGTCACGCCGATGAGCTATCCAGGCATTTTGCCAGCGTAACGTCGAGCCTCGTAAGCTCAATACCGAGCAGGCGACGCCCGGGCTCCGGATCGATACG
Organism: Pseudomonadales bacterium; assembly: GCA_046582225.1. Classification (GTDB taxonomy): domain Bacteria; phylum Pseudomonadota; class Gammaproteobacteria; order Pseudomonadales; family Azotimanducaceae; genus JAYGEV01. The sequence continues at coordinate 3,056 of JAYGEV010000231.1, read as the reverse complement.
ATCATCGTGGTCAAGTACTTCCAGCATAGCGCGTGTCACTGGAGGGTTTGCCACCAGGCGCTCGAGTATCGAAACGAACGCCAGGCCAAGCCCAAGCGGCAGCGACACGACCCGGGTATTACGCCCCAGCATCGCGGCCGCGCGGCGGGTGAGATCCCCACGGCTGAGCGAAGTGGGACCCGCCAGATCAACGGCTACGTCGTCGAGCCCGCGGGAATCAATGCCGGAAATAATCGCCTGAATCACATCACCCGCATAGATCGGTTGTTCGTAACTCGTCGCGCGCAACAACACGCTCCATGACTTGCGCGCGCGGCGACCCAGGGCAGCGCTGGCATAGTCGCCCGGCCCAAGGACCATCGGCACCCGAACGATCAGCGCTGGTATTGGGGCCTGCATCAACACGCTCTCCGCCGCCCCCTTCGAAGCCAGACAATCGTTTGGGCTGTCGGGGTGCGAGCCGAGAATGCTGAGATAGATGATTCGATCGACGCCCACCTCGCGAGCGGCTGCGCACAATACCCGCGAGGGATTCTCGTGGGCATCCGCATAACTGCTGTGGCTCGCCTCCTTGAGGATTCCCGCCAGGTGCACCACCCGGCTCGCACCTGCAAGCGCCCGGCACATGGCAGCCTGCTCCAGATAATCGACCACACGGATCTCGGGCTCAGGTTGCAGGGCCAGCGCTTCGATCTGCGCTGCCGCGCGCTCAGAGCGAACCACTGCACGCACGGCCCTCCGCCCACTCAGTTCACGAAGCAACCGCTGTCCGAGGTTACCGTTCGCGCCTGTGACAACGATCACGTTTCAATCCTCATTCCGCTTATCGCCGGCAAGGCGACACTCCTGCGACCCTCACGTAGGATACCCCAAGCATGTGGTTCACCTGGGCTAATCTCCTCACCGTGTTGCGGCTCGCCAGCATCGGTCCGTGCGCATATGCAGTGGTCACGGCACACTGGCAATGGGCAGGTGGACTGTTCGTGCTGGCGGTAGCCACTGATCTTCTCGACGGCGTGGTCGCCCGTCGTTTCAACCATGCATCCGCCCTGGGTGGATTGCTCGATCATTCCACCGATGCACTGTTCGTGGTCGTGCTGCTCGTCGCTCTGGCGTACCAGAATCATTTGCCATACCTGTTACCCGGTCTGGTTGCGGCTGCGTTTATTCAGTACATGCTGGACTCGCGCAGCCTTGATGGTCGCAGGCTGCGGACGAGCTGGCTGGGCCGCGGCAACGGGATCGCCTATTTTGTCGTTATCGGAACGGTGCTGATTCGCAACGCGTTGGAGCTAACCTGGCCGGCCGATATCTGGATCGAGCGATTGGCCTGGCTGTTGATCGCCACCAGTTTGATCTCCATTTTCGACCGCGCCCGAGTCTGGCTGGTCACCGCCAAATAACTCACGGTTTGCCTTCGGCAGAAATACCACGCCGATCAACGCGTTAAACAACACGAAGAATGTGTGCATCACCAGGCTGAACGCGCCGATCTCCGGATAGTCGGGAAACAACACCGTCCACAACAGCAAAGCGCCGGCGTGAAACGGCAGCGGCAGCGCCGCCGCAAGAAAGATGACCGGCAGGAACGCCAGCATCTGGTTAAAACTGACATCCACGTTAAACAAATCCAGCGCGAGCGTATACACGATAATCGCGCCGATGAGCACCGGTGCCTTGAGTAATACGATGAGCAGGTAGTGAACCGGACGTGCCTGGCGGAACGCATGCACGATGGATCGGTCGCGCAGCTTGAAATTCTTCAGCAGATGGCCACGAAAATAGGCAATGTGCAGGGGCAGATATACGCACGCAGCACAGAACACGCTCGGCAGGATGACATCCAGTCTAAATACGCTCGACGCCGCTCGCACAACATCGAATCCGTAAAAAACGCCTACCGAAGAAAACAGCAGAAGCTGATAGATTTCCATCAGTCCCAACAACAGCATGCTGGAGATCGCGGCCAATCCGGGAACCCGATAGCGACGATACAGGTACAGGGACATTGCGCCCTTACCAACCTGCTCGTTGACGAGCGACAGTATGTAAGCGCTGGCACGGATGGGCAGGACGTTTCCAAGCTTGATCTCAGGGGCATTGAACCAGCGGATGACGCGCCAGGTCACGTGTGCGTCGATGAAAAAGAAGAACAGCGAGTAAGGAACCATCAGCCCGAGCCAGGCCACCCAGTCCGCTTCGCCGAAAAACCTCACCAGATACTCGAGCACGCTTTGGCCTTCACGCGCTGCCGCTTCTGCGGTTCGTCCGTATACCAGATAGAAGCAACCGGCCGCGATCAACCAGGTACCCAGCCGAATCACCACGTTAGATTTTTTCGCCGGCGTTGTTTCAGTCATGCGCTGAGCTCATAGGCCATGCGCTTGAAATCGTGGCTGAACTGATGCCAGAAACCCGGCAATCGCTGCGTCATGCACATGCCGCTGATTCCTGCCTTCGGCGACATCCACGAATGGGTGCCTGCCATACCGCCCCAATGATATTCGCCCACCGCGCTGGCCGGCTCGCCTTGGGCCGCTGAATTCTTCAACGCCAGGCCGAGCCCGAAGGCCGTGTCGGGCATCGACCAGAAGGTGAAGTTTACCCCGACCCCTTCTGGCAGCTGGTTGGTACGCATGAGTTCGACCGTCTTGGGCTGCAACACGCGCGCGCCGTTCCATTCGCCACCATTAATCAGCATACGCAAAAATGCCAGATAGTCGGGCACCGTCGATACCAGACCGGCTCCACCGGACAGCATGATCGGCCGAACCGTATAGCTTCCGTCGAGGGGGTCATCGCTTTTTACCAGGCCGCCCTGCATTGGCTTGAACACATTCTCCGGCGCGTACATCGTCACGAAGCGATCACGCTTTGATTCAGGAACCCAGAAATCGGTATCGACCATGCCCAGAGGCGCAAACACCTGATCCGCAAGAAACTCATCGAACCGCTGCCCCGAGAGTACCTCCACCACCCGGGCGGTGACATCGGTGGCAAAGCTGTAGCGCCAATGGGTGCCGGGGTGGTAGGCAAGGGGCAGCCCGGCCAACACC
>JAYGEV010000137.1:0-1820 GCA_046582225.1 Pseudomonadales bacterium | reverse complement strand
TCTTAGTAGCGTACACCACTACCCCACCACAAGGAACTGCTGCCCAACCGCGTAAACTTCCCGGGAATCGGGCCGTGAGGCCTTCGGTTTCACCATACGTACTTTAGCAAATTTATTGCGCATGTCTGCGATCCAGGCATCAAATCCTTCGCCCTGAAACAGCTTCACCACCAGCGTCGCTTCCGGCTTCAGCCAGCGCTCTGCCGCATCCAGCGCCAGATCGGCCAAATCCATAACGCGCGCCTGATCAGTCGCCCTAACCCCCGTGATATTGGGGGCCATATCAGACAATACAATGTCCACCCCACGACCAGCCAACATTTCGTCGATGGCAGCGTCGACCGCAGGCTCTCCATACAATCCCTCGATGACAACGGTGGCCTCGCTGGCCTCAACCGGCCGTGAATCGCACGCGATCAGCGTTCCGTTGCGCAGTCGGGACTCGACATAGCTGGTCCAGCCCCCCGGTGCAGCCCCCAACTCCAGCACGCACATTCCCGGCCGGAGGAGCTGCAAGCGCGCGTCCAGCTGCTGCAACTTGAAATACGCACGAGACACCCGCCCCTGGTCGGCCGCCTGACGCGCATACGGGTCCCTTTGCTGGCGATCGAGCCAGCGCTGGCTCGAGCCGCGGCGCTTGGCGCCTGACTTGCGCTTGGCGGAAGATTTTCGGGGCGAGGGATCGCTCATCGATTCACTATCGCACACCTTGCGAATAGAATGCGCGGCCCCGAACCCAGGCACGGATATGGATACCAGGACTCGAAAACAGCTCAGACAAATTGCCCATCACCTGGATCCCGTGGTGAGCGTGGGCGATCACGGGTTGAGCGACAGTGTGCTCGCCGAGGCTGAGCGGGCGCTGCGCGATCACGAACTGATCAAGGTGCGGATCTACGCGGATGACCGCGAGGAACGTGCAGCGCTCGGCAACGATCTGGCTTTGCGCTGTACCGCCGAGGTGGTCCAGAAGATCGGAAAGATCTTCGTGCTGTTCAAATCCAACCCCGAGCCGGACCCGGCGCTGTCCAACCTGTCTCGCTACGGCTGAGGGTGTCCGTCCACCGAAAGCGGGCGACCACCAGGCCGCCCGCTCACAATGGGCCGATTACGGAGTTGTGATCGTGCCGGTTATTTTGCTTACCGCGCTGCGACCGTCGCCCCCCTGAGAAACGACGGAAGACGTGCCACCGCCGGTGGCGCCCTCATATTCTCCGGTACCGCCAATCGCGCCCCAAGTGTTCGTGCCCCCGCCAGTGATCTTGTACCAAACCCATATCACGTCGCCGTTGGCCTGAACCACCGTGCAGAATCCGGCCCCGTTCGCCAGACCTCCGTCCTCGGCAGGCATGGCATTGCCCGTACAGTACTGGCTGGAGACTGCTCCATCGGCAGCAACCACGCTGGCATGCTGTCGTCCACCAAGCAGCACCGTATTGCCCTGCGGTGTGGTGTATGGGGTGGGTTCCTCAAGCACCACCTGATAGGCGGTGGAATCGATCTGTTCGGTGTCTGCACACGCGCTCAGCGCAAAAAAACCAAGAACCGCGGCCGTACAGGTGGTCAGTAATTTTCTCATTCTTATCGCTCCGCTTGAAAAATAAGCGAGGCACAAAACTACCCAATGAATGCCCCTCCCTTTCGAAATTGCCCGACCGTTGGACAGGCAACGGGCTTCATCATTCCTAAGAGTGCAGGGGGTTTGCAACAGATGATCAGTGGCGGTATCGCCAACCCGGCAGGAGCTTCAAACGGCGAGGTGCAATATTAGATGTGTTCCACCGCGTCGATCTCGTATTCGATGTCGCCGTTGGGCGCCT
>JAYGEV010000006.1:0-8904 GCA_046582225.1 Pseudomonadales bacterium | reverse complement strand
AGTGTTTGTTTTCCGGTTCGAAGGTGGCGTGGACGATCATCGCGGCCCAGTCGGCGAGGTTCTGGAACGGTCCGCCGGATCTTGCGCTGATGTCGAGTTCCTTGCGTCTGGCAGGATCTTTCAACACCTCGATGCGTTCGTCGATCTCCAGTTGGAACAGTTCCTCCCAGCCTGTCATCGCGTCGAATACCATGCCGCCGTGAAGATTCAAACGCAGAACAATGGGCTGTGGCACGGTGAGCGCGACCACCTTGCCGCCGTTGCGGCGCGCAAAATCACTGGCGTCCAGCTGGTTCTCCACGATCGCAGCATCGCCTGGGGTGAGCACGTTCCAGTTCACCGGTCTTTGCGCGGTGGTCGAAAGGTCTGACATCAGCTGCTTGGTTTCATCCGGGAACAGGCCGACGCCTGGCAGAAACTCGATACACGTTCCCTCGTGCTGGCCCACCACTCGTGCCAGTTCGATGAGTTCTTCGGGGGTCGCGTGGCGCGAGGGTACCGGCTGGCCGTCGGCGTCGTTGTGGGTGGGCGAGCGGGTTGATGAAAATCCCAGCGCGCCGTCCGCGAGGCATTGGCCGAGCAATGCTTTCATCCTTTCAAGCTCTTCGTCGGTGGCCTCGCATCCGACCGCGCGTTCACCCATCACGACTCTGCGAATGGCGCTGTGTCCAGCCATGAACCCGGCGTTGACTCCGAGCTTACCTTCGAGCTTGCCCAGGTAGTCTGAAAAGCTGCGCCAGTCCCATGGCACCCCGGCCTCCAGGCTCGCTACCGGCATGCCTTCGACCCGCGCGAGCATGTGCAACAGGTAAGGGGCGGCTTCCGGGCTCAACGGCGCGATGCTGAAACCACAATGACCGCCGAACACAGTCGTCACCCCGTGGTAGCACGACGGGCTCAACGCCCCGTCCCAGAACACCTGCGCATCGTAGTGGGTGTGCACATCTATGAATCCGGGCGCTACCACTCGACCGTCTGCGTTGACGGTCTGCGTTGCAGGTTCGGTGATGTTGCCGATCGCAATGATGCGACCATCCCTGATTCCGATGTCGGCCTTGAATGACGGATCGCCGGTGCCGTCGACGATGCGACCGTTTTTAATAACGAGATCGAGCATGGTTTGTTCCTTAGGCGTCGAGGTAGCTGCCGCCGAGCAGTACCTGTTTGATCTGGGTAAACTCGAGAATTCCCTCGGGGCCGCATTCGCGTCCCCACCCTGACTGTTTGTAGCCGCCAAACGGCTGCGTTAGAGAAACGCCAGCCATGTTGATCGCGACGCTACCTGCGCGGATCTGTCTGGCGATGCGCATGGCGAGATCTTTGTCACGCGTGTATACCGATGCCGCAAGCCCGAACGGCGAGTCGTTGGCGATCTGCACCGCCTCGTCGATCCCCTCATACGGAATGACCGCGGTGACCGGGCCAAAAATTTCTTCGCGCGCGACGGTCATCTGATTGTTCACCGCCGTCAGCAGGGTTGGCTGGTAGTACCATCCACGATCCAGATCGGGGGGCCGTTGACCACCGGTAACCACCTTCGCACCCGCATCCTTCGCCAGCGAAACATAGCGCTCAGCGCGGTCTCGAGCGCGTTCCACCGCGAGCGGGCCTCGATCCACAGCCGGATCGAAGGGGTCGCCAATTTTCAGCGATGCGTAGTGCTCGGCCAACGCCTCCACAATCTCGTCGTAGCGGGATCTGGGCGCGAGTATCCTGGACAAGCTCACGCACACCTGGCCGAGGAATCCGGTCGCACCTTCCGCAAGCGTAGCCACTACCTCGCCGACGTCCACATCTTCGGCGATGATGGCCGGGGACTTGCCGCCAAGCTCCAGCGCGGTACGTGCCAGCCGATCGGCGGTACTCTTGACGACATCTACCCCAATGGCAGTACCGCCGGTCAAGGCCACCATATCGACATCATCATGTGCAACAAGGTGTCTGGTGACTGCAGTATCAGCTGCCAGGACGCTGACCACTCCGGTCGGAAAGTCAGCCTCGCGAAGCGCGTCTGCGATCAGCCGCGAGGTGAGTGGCGACTCGGGCGCATGCTTGATGATAACCGTGCAGCCGGCCAGCAGCGCGGGGATGATCTTCATGCCCATCAGTACCACCGGACCATTAAAGGTAAGAATGCCCAGGACGGTGCCAATGGCCTCGCGGATCAGCAGCGTATCTCCCCGGTCCTCTTCCCACGGCAGGTCCGCAGCGACGGTGAGAGCATTGCGCCAAACGGCGACCCCGGCGCCGGAGTTGATCATCTCGCCGTGAGCGACCGTCGCGCCGGACTCGAACGCCCAGGCGCGGTTCATGTCGGTGAGTCTTGTTTCGAGCGCATCGCACAATCGCGCGCAGGTCTGGATACGCTCCTGAATTGACATCAGCGGCCATGGCCCGGTGTCGAATGCAGTTCGCGCTTCGGCGACCGCCAGATTTGCGTCCTCAATCGTTGGTGCGGCGACCGCGGTCAGCACTTCTTCGGTCGATGGTGAAATCACATCGACCAGGTTGGGCTTCGTGCCCCCTTGCCAGGTACCGGCGATGAACTGTTGTTTGAGACCAGGTATTTCGACGTCGAGTGTGGACATACGCTGCGTTCCCCCGAATTGCGGTCTTTCGAACCAGGCGGAGTGTGGTCTAAAGAGGCGCTTGAAATCCAGTCTGGAGTGCCTGAGAAGTCACGCACTAAGCATGGCCGAACTGTCATAATGGCCGCGGTTGCGGGCGATTCGTTCCGCGTGATATCGAGCGGTGAAAACAGGAGCGATCGTTGATCGCCATCAAGAGCGCCAGACCACTACTGTTAAGCATATTGATCTGGCTGCTGTCCGCCTGTGACGAGGCGCCGCGCGCGGCAAATGCCGGGGCCGCGCAACGCGTGCCCGCCGGTGAGTTGCCGCTTCCGCTCGGTACGGTCGACGCGGAGGAATCCACGTCCCCTTCAGTCCTTTATCGATTGTTCGAAAGTCTGGATCTCTCCGGCGTTCAGGTACACCGGGTCGAGCTTGACGCACAACCCGCATTGCTGCTGCTGGAGGTGGACCTGGGCGTGTTCGAAGCCGTGGTTGTCGGTACCGACGGTGGCCGACGATCTGGGGTGTCGGCCGGGGAGGCCATCGAATCGTTCGGCCTGGACCTGGTAGTCGGCAGCAGCTTCGTCTCGGAGTTGCACTCGCTCACCCCGGTTGGGTTGTTACAGATAGAAGGCGCGAGCATCAGCAGGTTACAGGGCCACGGTTACACCAGGATTCTCGGCGTAAGGTCGGGTGGGTTGGGCGTGGTTGCCAGTCGGGAGTATCACCGCGGAATGTTTGAATCGGCCATGCAGGTGGGACCCGGCGTGGTGGAGCAGGGGCTGCTGGACATCTCCGAGCGCGATCTCGAGCGACCGAAATTCTTTCGCACATTTGTTGCCACCTGTGAGGCGAGCGTGATGATCGGCGCGAGTCAGGTACCCATGCATCTTTATACGCTGGGACGGCGCCTGCTCGAATTCCTCGCTGAAATCGGGCAAAGCTGCGATGAAGTGGTGAACCTTGCCGGCGATCGTGAGGTGGTGCTGGCGGCTGCGAATCGATCAAGAATGGTCTATTTTGGCCACCCGCAAACCTCCAAGGCAGCACTTCTGGGATTCCGCCGTCGGCCCTGAATTGCCACCGGCCACGTGCGGTCGTGGGCTCAACCCCGGCGCTTTGCCAGTTGTGCAACGCCGCTGCTGGTAACGACTTCGTTGTCGTAAATGTACCGCTCGTGGTTTTTGGTGACCGACTTGCGGTCATAGACGTAGTTCACCAGAAGGCCTGCAGATTCCTGAATTCCTTTGGCTGAGGTATCGCCAAGCCAGTTGATACGCTCCAATCTCGCACCGTTGCGCAAATGAAATCTCGAGACTGGATCGAGCGGTGCGTCGCCGCGTTTTTCGTTGAGAAGATAGTGCGCACACAACGACATCAGGATCGGTTCAGAGTCGGCGCATTGCGTACCGACCCACTCGCGATCGTTTGGATTTTGCAGTTGTGTGATGACCGCTCGTTCCACTGCTGACAGGTCGCTGTCGTCATCGCGGGCGGCTCGCTTCATCCATGTGCCGAAGCCTGGAATCGGCGACAGCGTTGAGTAGGTCTTGATATGTGGCAGTTCGGAGGATATGAGGTCGACCACCTGCTTTATCAACAGGTCTCCAAACGCAATCCCTCGCAACCCCGGCTGGCAGTTGCTGATGGAGTAGAAGATGGCCGTGTTGGCGCGTGCTTCATCCTGAACACTTGCTGGTCCAGCGGTGTCGTCGCGAATCAGTTGATCGATCGACCCTGCCAACCCGTTGGCAAGCGCCACCTGCACGAAAATAATCGGTTCGTCTTGCAGCGCGGGGTGAAAAAATGCGTAGCATCGCCGTCCCGATGAGACCCGTCGGCGCAGATCGTCCCAGCCGGTAATTTCGTGTACCGCTTCGTAACGAATGAGCTTTTCGAGGATAAACGCCGGCGTTTCCCAGTCGATCTGTTCCAGGGAAAGAAAACCTCTGTTGAACCAGGCGCCGAGGAGAATTTCCAGATCTTTATCTACCGCGTTAAGGTCCGTGTAGGCATCCAACAGCGACAATAAATCAGAGCGCATTGAAACAAGGTTCAACGTACCGTTTGGCGTCATGTTTAAGACTTCGAATATCTGTCGGCGCGCGGGCAGGCTGGCTCGGTTCACGAGCTGCACATTGTCCGGACTCGGATCAGCCTGGTATTGCGCAATCGCGCTCTGCAGTTCGGACGGATCGGCGCGAAACTCATCCAGCAGAAACTGGAAGAATTCCACTTTGGCTTCGCGATCAAACTCGATGTAGCGAGTGTGGATTTCCTGGGCAAGCTTCAACACGGTGGCGTCGTCTTTCAGACGCAGCAGGTCCCGGCACATGTCCTGCCATGAGCGGCGTCGCAGTGCGGCATTTGTCACTGTCCGGAACAGTTTTTGCAGCGCCATATTTCAGATCCAGGAACCAGGTACGGTCAACTCTACACCGGAAAGCGCCGGTGCGGCGGGCAGTCAACACATGGGTTACAAACTTGTTGGAGCAGGTTTTTGCAAGGATAGCTTAATGTGTCGATTATTGGGCCTGGTGGCGGAAACCGCCGCGCATCACCGCGATGAGCCAGAATGCGACGCTCGCGAGCACTCCGAACAGGGCAATTCTGAACACGCTGCGCCAGCCATTGGCCATGCTCGACAGAATGTCGAAATCGGTTACATAGATGGTCTCGCAGGCGCCGTTGCCTTCATCGGTTCGGGTTGTGCTGGTGCCGCGGTGAAAGCCATCGTCGTTGCCGTAGCTGGCGAGCCAGCCCTGCAGGCGGATCTGGTCGCCGATTTGTACGTTGTCGATCAGATCGCGCAGGTAGCCGTCGTCGGTGATCAGGTGGTTATTGGAAATGCCGGTCTGATCAAACTGGCGCCAGGCCGCATTGTTGCGGGCGCGAAAAAAGCAAGTGAACTGCCCATTCCAGAAGTCGAACGTATTCAGATCCAGATCGGTTGCGTTGCGCCCCCAAACGACGCACAGGTCTGCGATATTCAGGTGATCGTTCCACAATCGATGCAGCATGCGATCGCCATCGTGGTGTTGATACGAAACCACCAGGCCGTACAGAGTGTAATCGTAGAGCGGCTCAACCTTGTAACGGACGTCTTCGAGATGCACCGCGAAGGGTTCGTCGCTGGCTCGGATCTGAATCGGCTCGCCGCTTAATTCGGGCAGAATATTGAGATCGGATACGAAATCGTCCCGCTGCCAGCAGGACAATGGCAGCAAGCCGAGGCAACCGACAAATATCCACCGAACTAGCTTTTCCATCACCCGTTCTCCGCGGCTCGCGCCATTGTCCTCCTGGCAGCGTTCTGCGCGTGGATGCGTGGCACAGATTCGAACAACCGATGGGCCTGGGGACGGTTTCGCTGAACGGACGATTCGTAGGATACTGTGGTCCAGATGACCACACTGGGGGACCGTGATCATGGCGCTCTATGATAATCTTTTCGAACCCATACAGGTTGGCGGCGTTACGATCCCTAATCGCATCGTTCGCTCACCGCATGGCACCGGGTTGCTTGGCGAGGCGCTGATTTCTTACCACGAAGCCAGGGCTCGCGGTGGCGTGGGCATGTCGACGATACAGGCGACTGGCGTGCACCCCAGTACACCCGGTGGAATTCCGTTGTATTCAGACGAGTGCCTGCCATTTCTGGAAGAGATCAGCGGCCGGATCTCCCCGCACGGCATGAAGCTGTTCCTTCAGATTTACCACGTCGGAGCGGCCGGGGGCATCCCCGAAGCATGGTCCGCCAGCGCCATTCCCAACCCCATGGCAGGGGTGGTTCCGATCGCGATGACCAAAACCATGATCGACGACATGGTCGCGAGCTTCGCGGCGGCCGCGCGCCGATGTCGCGACGGAGGGCTCGATGGGGTGGACGTGCATGCCTCCAGCGGATACCTCATTCACGAATTCCTGTCGCCTGCGCTCAATCAACGGACCGACGACTACGGTGGCTCTTTGGAGAATCGCATGCGGTTTCTCGTGGAGGTCATGCAGGCCGTGCGCGCGGAGGTCGGTGACGATGGGTTCGCCGTGGGCGTGCGGCTTCCCAACGAGGACTACGTACCCGGTGGGCTGACAGCGGAGCAGAATGCCGAGATCGCCAGGCGCATTGAACCGCTCGCGGACTATGTCTCGCTGCACATGGGCGCTTACTGGCGTTTTCACAAGCTGATCGCGCCTGCCGATGATCCACTCGGTGTGGAGATGCAGGCCAACGCGGTCATTACCCGCGTTGTATCGAAACCGACGATTGTGGTCGGCCGGATCATGACGCTGGATCACGCCAGCCACATCGTCGGTTCGGGCGAGGCGGACATGGTTTCGATGGTACGGGCGCTGATTGCCGATCCCGAGCTTGTGAACAAGGCTCGGCGTCGCGAAGAGCACAAGATCCGACCATGCATCGGCTCGAATATGGGTTGCGTGGGTCAGTTGATGAGCAGTGGTCGCCTGAGCTGCGTGGTCAATATCGCCGCGGCCAAGGAAGGGCAGGTCAGTCATGATCCCGAAGATAAAGTCGAACAGCCGAAAAAGATCCTGGTGGTCGGCGGCGGCCCCGCGGGGCTGGAGTTTGCGCGAACCGCGGCGATGCGTGGGCACAGCGTGGAACTGCACGAAGCAATGAAGGTGCTCGGGGGCCAGGTGACCATGGCTGCGAGCGCGCCGCATCGGGCAGACCTTGGGGCGATTACCAGCTGGCTGGCCGACGAGATCGACGGGCTCGGTGTGGACGTGCACCTGAATTCCCTGGTTGATCCGCAAATGGTGGCGGAACGGGCGCCCGATGAGATTGTGATCGCGACCGGTACCACCCCGCGCAGCGACGGCTTTCAGGTCTCCACACCGGCGGCAGCGGTCGCAGGCTCGGAACTGCCACACGTGTACTCCTCATGGGACCTCCTCGGATTCGGCGACATCGTCAACATCGAAGGCCCCGCTCTGGTATACGACGATACCGGTTCGTTCGAAGGGATTTCGGTAGCGGACCTGCTGCTGGATGCAGGGGTCCCGGTCACCATGGTGTCACGGTTGAACAGCATCGGTGATACCCTGCCATACCCTCCGGTTACTGCAGGTGCGGCCCGCGAGCGGCTGATGTCCGGGGACTTCGACTTTATCGGCGGACACTACCTGCGGGCAATCAATCCGCAGGAGGTCGAGGTCGGCGTGCTCTTTACCGAGCGCAGACGTAGACTACCCGCCCGTACCGTGGTGCTCGTAAGCTTCAATGAGCCGAACCGGGCAATTGCAGAAGCCCTGGAAAGCGACGGCTATAAGCCGCATCTGATCGGCGATGTACGAGGCCGCAACAGCATCATGACAGCCATTCACGCGGGCGCAGAGCTGGCGCGCGCGATTTGAAAGAATGCGCAGATCAATGCAGTTAACAAGTAAGGAGTACCCAGATGTCCGAAGTTGAGTTTGACCCGTCGACCTGTCCGATCGACGCGATCAACCCCATGCACCCTGAGAATCTCAAGTGTCCTGCGGTCATGAATCGGCGCCTGCATGCAGAAGCTCCGGTGTTCCGGGATCCGCTAACCGGGATGTATTTCATCTCGCGTTACGAAGATGTGGTCACGATGTCCATGGATTACGAAACGTTTTCGAGCGTGGTGTTCGCCGGCGGGCCCGGCGGACCGCAGGTCGGTGATGATTCGGAAATGGCCGAGATCATGCAGGGCGGTTACGAGAACGTAAATACCATGCTGACTCAGGATCCGCCGTTACAGCGTCGATATCGGAAGTTCGTAGACGGCGCGTTCTCGCCAAAGAATCTGCGCGTGCTCGAGCCCTTCATCGAAGATACCTCAAATGAGCTGGTGGACAGATTCATTGACGAGGGCCGATGTGAATTCCTCTCGGCTTTCGGGGTTCCGTTGCCCTTAACCGTTATTGCATCGCAGATCGGCGCGCCGATCTCGGACCTGCGGCTGTTGCGAAAGTGGACCAATGCGTTCATCGGCAACCTCAGCCAGCAGCTCGACCGGGAGGGCGTGCTGCAGGCCGCACGCGACGTCGTGGAATTTCAGAGCTACTTCGCGGAGAAGATGGACGAACGTCGCAAAACGCCGCAGGACGACATCCTGTCCAAGCTTGTGAATGCCAGTATCGACGGTGAAAAACCGCTCAATGATGCGGAATGCCTTTCCATGCTGTCACAGATCCTGGTGGCGGGAAACGAAACGACGTCCGCTGCGTTGACCGAAGGAATCTGGTTGTTGATTCAGAATCCTGACCAGTACGAGCTGGTGAAAAACGACCCGTCCGACGAGATAATTCACCGGGTGGTCGAAGAGGTGCTGCGCTACACCAG
>JAYGEV010000606.1:0-15615 GCA_046582225.1 Pseudomonadales bacterium | reverse complement strand
TGGTGATTGTTGTGCCAGCCCTCGCCGAACCCGAAGATGCCGACAAACCAATTATTGGTGCTGGCGTCTCCGGTCTCGTAAGGTCTGTTGCCCCAGGTGTGGCACACCGAGTTGACCATGAAGGTGATGTGCCAGAGTACTACCGTGCTGACGAAAAACCCCCAGATCAGCATTTGCGCACCCGAGGTTCCCAGGCCCGGATAAAATGCGTTCAATGCATAGCCCAGTCCGTAGAGCCCGACCATCTGCAGCAGTATGAAGTTGACGTAGTGTCGCTGCAGAAACTTGAGTTCTGGAAATTTGTAGAGGTCTCTGGCATTGGTGCCCGCTTCGTTAAACGCGCCCTCGGTCATCATCCAACCCATGTGAGATTGCCAGAACCCTTGAGAGACCGGTGAGTGAATGTCTTTGTCGGTGTCGGAATCGCTATGGTGGGAACGGTGGTGTGAAACCCACCACAGTGGTCCGCCTTCCACCGCCAGACTTCCCGCCAACGCGAACGCAAACTGCCCCGGTCTTCCCACCTTGAAGGATCGGTGCGCCAGCAGGCGGTGATACCCGCCGGTGATGCCGAGGCCGCGAATGACGTACATGAAGAAGGCAACAAAAACGGCCACCGCACTGGTGCCCGTAAAATAAATCCCCAAAATCCCCAGATGCATTAACAGCATCACGCCCATTACTACGTAGGCTCTTGGTGAACGCGTGACTGCACTGGGCTTGTTCAAAGCCGTCCCTCCAGGCTCAAGTGCGGCGATTATGCAGGCAAGTACTCCGGTTGCCTACTCTTGCCCGCCTCATCGATTTGCGGTGGGAAGACGCGTGGGGTAGACCGAAATAGATGAGCCTGGACCGGGAAAGTTTGCTTTCGTTTTGCTCGATCATTCAGAACAGCCAGGATCGGCCTTCGGGTGAAGGCCGATCAGCGTGTTCTGCTGGATAAAGGGGTTCTACCAGCGACCGCCGCCGCCACCGCCACCGGATCGGCGAGGTTGCTGTTCGTTGGCCTCATTGACGCGCAGCGCGCGTGACTCAATCTGGTGTCCGTTGAGTTCGGAGATAGCCTTCTGGCCGTCTTCTTGAGACATCTCAACAAACCCAAACCCCCGGGAGCGACCCGTGTCCCGGTCGGTGATAACCCGTGCGGAAGTCACCGAGCCGATAGGGGCGAACAGGTCTTCCAGGTCGGCGTCCGCCGTGCTCCAGGGCAGATTGCCTACATATATTTTCATTCAGTTAGTCTCCGCGCTCTTTTGTAGAGCGTTGTCGTGCGTCTTCCCGCGGTTCAATCAATTCGCACTTTGTTGTACTCCCACCGACACCGTGTCAATGGAATTGGGAATTAGAAGCGATTGCCGACAACACACAGAGAAATGCAACTCAGGAAGAAGTACGGGGCAGGGGTCTCTAATCTGGGCGCAGTATAGACGAAGCGTGGCCGGTTGGCGCTTGCGAATTTCAGGTTTTCTTGTTCGGGCCGCCCAGCACGATGTGGCGCCTGCCGCCCAGCGGATCCTGATTGGTGAATCCAGTGGGCACCTGTTCGATTTTTTTGCCTGACTTCAGGAAGGCTTTTACATCCGCTTCGAGCGTTTTGCGCATCTCGTGGCTCGAGACTTTGACCTGTTCTTTCCTGGGGCGGCTCATCTGGATCTCCGGCAAAACGGCATTGCGGCTGAGGCGTTGGGGCTGAAAAGTAGCGGGCTACATTAACAGATAACCCGTTGGAACGCGCGGGTTATCACAAACTGCTTGCGTTTTGTCGGTGGCGTATTCCGATCAACGCGCGCGCCTCGTCGAAGGTCGCGGGTTCCCGCCCGCCTGCCTGGGCCAGTTCAACGGCTTCGGCCACCAGTTCGACGTTGGTGCGGCTGCGATCGCCGGACGGTTCCAGCCCTACCTGCAGGTGACCGCCCCGCTCCAGAGCGAGCTTGGCTAATCCTGAACCGACCACATCGCCGCCCTGCAACGAAACGAGCCATGGGAGGTTGGTTCCATCCAGCATATCCAGGTAGGCGGCCAGTGCCTTTTCGGTGGGGGGTAGACCAAACCCTGCACGCGGGCCCCCAAAGTAGAGCTTTACGATCAATCCCGGTGGCAAGGCGTCGGCGTGCGCGTAACCAAGAACGAAACGGAGAAATCCAGGTTCGAAGATCGATGCCGACACACCGACGTTGAGCCTGCGGCAGGTTTCAATCATGTAGATGCCATCCGACCAGGTGTTCTGGTAAATAGTATCTCCGGGCCGTGGTCGCCCGTCTGCGTCATAACGGCCCAGGTCCGTGGTCCCGGGATCCAACAGGCCGAGTCCGAGCAAGCCCCAGTCTGCAAGCTGCTCGATGTGCGCGTAGCGTTGCTCGATGGGTTGACCGGCGGCGCCGCCAGGCATGGTCGGATACAGCAGGGCGTTGGGGTGTTTCGCCAGAATTGAAGACCAGGCGGCCCGGTAAGGCTCCGGATTGTGAATTCCGTTGGCGCCGATAACCGCGTCGTCGGTGTGGTTGTGCAAAATGCACGCGCCAGCCTCAATGCACCGCAATGCTTCGGCTGAGACTTCGTCGGGCGTGCGCGGGGTTCGTGGATTGACGCGTTTGGGTAGACCGCCATTCATCGCCACTTCAATGATCGCCGGCGCGCTTGTCATCGATCTGGCGCGTTCACTTGGTGGTCCCCGGTTCCGGGCAGTCCAGGGCGACTAGGGTGCCGGTATAAACGAAAACTTCTGACCGCCAATGCTCGCCTCGTACATGAGTCCACCCTTGGTGATGGTGAACACCTTCATGCCCTTGTAATAGCTGGTTCCGGCGGTGGTTGCGTCTTTCTTGCCGCCACTGGCACTCGCGGTAGGACCAGATGTGGAGGTGCTGGCGGATGCGCCCGCGGTGACGGCAACCGCGCTTGTGTTCGCGCCGAATTCGAAGTTGCCGGTGGTAAACTCTCGATACGAACGTTCGTCTTCGAAAAAGATGACCTGGCTGAACCAGTGAGCGCCAATTTGAAATCCCCAAGTGATCTGCGTCATCGTGGTATTAGCAACGTGATTACCATGCACAAATACCCGCCCCTTGCCGCGGGCGCCGCCGAGATTCACGAATCCGCCTTTGCCAATGGTGGGAAATATTGCGTAGGCGTAGCTGTTGCCGAAAAACGTATTGCTGGCGCCGGTGTTCTTGAACAGCTCTATGGTGTCATCGTATTTGTCGGCCAGCGCGGTCGCTGAGCCAAGCAGTAGACCGACAACGAGTAATCCCGTGATTCGTTGCATATTTACAGACCCTTTTCGGCAGTTGTCGCCGGATGCATATATTGGGCGGCCGCAGGATATCATTTACGAGCGCCGCGGTAATCTTAAGCTTCCCAGCTGAACGGTTTGTGAACTAGCGGCCGAGCGTCGATTGTTCTGTCTGGGCGTGCAGGTGCATTGCGTCTGCTTCGAGCAGGAATTCCTCGCTCACGGCGCGGTCGATCTGCTGGGCCATTTGTTCAACATAGTCCCGATGGGTGGGATAGCGGCGCTTCAGTTCCGGCTCGCCAAAGGCAACAAAACCGCCCATCAGAAAGCAGAAACCCGGGCCGCTATTGGTCGGCAGGTACGTACCCAGCGGTACCTCCAGCCTGGGCGGTCGAAGCCCGCCCACAGCGTTGCCGGCGGGGTCGACCTCGATGACGCTGGCGCCAGCCGGGTCGGTGACAAGCGCCAGCAACCGGCTGCGTGGGGGCGGCGCTCCGCCACCAACCCATCTGTCGGTCAACGCGAGCAGCGCCGACTGAACAAAGCCTATTCGAATCGGATTGATAGCCAGGTCGCATCCGGCGCCAAAGCTGGCCAAGCCCAGATCGCGGGCAAGCGCCCTGCCGCCGGATTCGTTGGTCGCCTGATCCACGTGGGCGCCGCCGGCCATTTCAAAGGTTCTGATCAGCGGATACGCAGCCTCGGACTGACGCACCGTTTGTGAGCCGAAGGTGCCGACCTCGGTCTGGGTTTGAAAACGGACCACCGGAACGCCCACCTTTACGAGATTGCGCGGATCGCCGGCAGGCAGACTTTCTTCGGCGGGGGTTGGTCGGTTGACGTTTTTTGCGGTCGCACCGCCGGCCGCGAGAAAGTAGCCGTCGATCACCGGTTCGCCGTCGGGCATCCTTGCGCGGGCGTGAAACGAATTGGCGTAGGTGACCTGATAGGCCACGGACTGGGAATAGCCGGTGAGAATGATGCGTTTGACGTCGAAACCGGCGAGCGGGTTGTCCGCGCTGCCAGCGGATTTCATGAGCGCCGCCACCTCGCTCACGATGTCCCACACCTGGCCGAAAAATGGCATTTCCAGGCTGGCGTAGCGCTCGTTGTTGCGGGTTGCGAAGCCTTCTGTCGACCCCCACTTGTCGCGCAGGAAATCCAGCGCCACCGGTTTGCTGGTAAGCCCGACATGGGCGGCTCCGGCGCGAATCATATAGTCGTGAGTGTTCTGCCAGATCGGGTCGCCGTCCCAACCGGCGGTGGCGTTGAGCAACTCCAGGTACACCGTGCCGTTGAAGCGTTCAGGATCAAGTGGACGTCTCACCAGAATGCGCGAGGTATACCCAACGGCCTCCTGGCGAATTTGAACCGCGCTGCTGTGGGCTGCGTCGTCCACATACGCATAGATGTTCGCGTCTCCGGAAACCAGGTATTCGGCTTCGACATAACCTGAGTCGGCCAGGTCCTCGTACCAGGCGATGAACGGGGTCGAACGGGTCTCGGGGGTGCCGGTTACGATTGGCAGATGGGTGGTTGTCGGAAGGTCCACCGCGAAAGCGTGCGTGGTATACAGCGTAAGCAGACAGACGACCGCGTAGTGTCTGATCAATTGCATCCCATTCCCCAGCGGCTGGTCTGGAAACCCTCGCGCCTGATCGCGAATAGGACTATACATGACGGCCCGGTTGGAAGTCCGGGGACCCACCAATTGTATAGAGGGAGGAAGTAATCATGGCAGCAATTGCTGTGAACGTGTTCGAGCCCGCCTCTGGAAAATCTCTGGAGGCGTTGACTCTGATGAAGGAGGCCCAGGAGATCATTACCGGACTTGGATCCAGAGTTCAGGTCAGTGTTCCGGTACGCGGCGGCGTTCAAGGTCAGCTGATGGTTATCGTGGAGAACGACGACTCAGCTGCGTACGGTGCCGCGCTCGATAAACTCTACGCAGACGAAGGGTATCAGCAGTTCACCGCTCGGGCTCAGGCCGCCTAGGCCGCGAACCCGGTGCGCTCTGTTGACTACGTTGAGATCCCGGGGTGCGAGCTGGCCTTCGACGAGATTGCCTCGGCCGGGGTGATCATGGCGAGCCTGTTCGTAATACGTGACGGTCGACTGCAGGACAGCCTGGAACGGATCCAGCGCTGGAAGGCACTGACCGAAAAGCATGGCGGCAAAACGCGCGCGATGCAGGCAGTGGCGAGCGATCCGTTTTGATGGCGGAAGAAGTGGAACGGGTGATCTTCCCGCTGTAGATAAACGGTATAACAGGGGATCGATACGAAATATCTGACCATCGAGCAGGCTAAACGCGCGCGGGGCTTGAGGCTGGTACTGACCCAGGGAGTGCCCGGGCCTTGGAGCGAGTCGGCAAAGGCGCTGTTCGACATCAAAGGCATCGCCTATGAGCCGGTGGCTCAGATCGGTGGTGGCCCCAACGAGGAGCTGGTCGGCTGGATCCGGCACCGAAACGCGCCGATCGCGCTGCTCGACGAGGAACCACCCCGTTCGAGCTGGCTCGAGATTCTGTTCCTGGCAGAGCGGCTGGCCCCGGAGCCGCGGCTCCTCCCGAAGGACATTGATCAGCGCATGCTGGTGATTGGTCTGGCCAGCGAGATCTGCTCGCCCGGCGGCTTCTGCTGGCAGGCGAGACTGTTGATGATGTCCGGACAGGCGGAGCGGGCGGCGGAGCACCCCGAAAAGTTCCCGATGTTGAAGGATTATCAGTACTCGCCAGAGGCGGTCGCCGCCGCGCTGGACATCCTGCAGCCCCAGCTGGCCCGTCTCGCCGCACAGCTCCAGGCGCAAGCGCAACGAGGCAGCAGCTGGCTGGTTGGAGACAGCCTGACCGCCGTGGATATCTACTGGGTGTTTTTCTCCCAGCTGCTCCGGCCATTTCCGGACGAGATCTGCCCGATGCCCGGATTCCTCCGCAAGTCCTACGAAATGCTGGAGCCGCTGCTCGACACGCCGCCCGCGGAGATTCTGTTCGAGCACCGCGATCGGGTACTGCATAGCCACATCAGGTTGCCGCTTTCTTTTTAGTCCTTTCTTGTTGATCAAAGAGCGTCCGGCGATTAACAATCGCCGATTCGTTTGCCGACTACGGTGGTTTTCATGTTGATCGTCATGCCGGCGGCGGTCATCTGGACGTTGCTGATCATCGTATAACCCGTTGCATCGTAGGTACCTTCGGCGTTCATGATCATCTGACCGCCTTCCGTATCGCAGATCAGCGACGCGGTCATCTTGCCATCGGTGATGGTGTAGTCGCCGATTTCGCATTGGTCGGTGCCCTGCTGTCCGGCGAGGAGCGCCTTTGGATCGCGCGCGATATCTTCTTCGGTGAGGCAATCGGTCATGCTCTGGGTTGGCATTGGCATTGGCATCGGCATCGGCATGTCGGATTCCATCGTAGTCGTGATCGAATACATGCCTGGCGTGAGTTGGTCGGCGCGTGCCTACAACGAGAAGGCGAGCAGCACGCTCAAAAATAACGCGGTTGGTCGGCTCATTGGTCAGCCCTGTTGTTCAAGGTGCGAGGTCAAGGCTATGAAACGTTGCGCACGATGGCAACAGGATGGGCCAGGATATCGGGCACATGCTCGCGCCTGTTCTACCGTCCCCTTGAATCAGCGAACGTGTACCAGCCGTTGGCCGTCGAGACCGAGGCGGCCGACGGGTACTGCGCCGCGGCGGATGCCCCGGTGCGGTGCGAGCATGAAGAGATCTCCGTTGCTGCCGGTCATCTGGCGGGGCACACCGACTTCGCGAGCGATTTCGGCATTTTCCCGCATGTGTGAAGCTTCGCCGTGCACGGGTATCGCAATCTCCGGCTGAACCCACCGGTACATGTCGCGCAGTTCGTCTTTCGCCGGGTGTCCGGATGCGTGGATCGGCATGTTCAGTTCTGCGTCGGAGATGACAGTCACGCCGAAGCGCTCGAGCTTTCTTGTCAGCGTGGCCACCGACCGTTCGTTGCCCGGGATCACCCGCGAGCTGAACAGCACGGTGTCGCCGTCGGCCAGGCTGAGGTCCGGGTGGTTGTTCGAGGCCAGGCGATCCAGGGCGGCGCCTGGCTCGCCCTGGCTGCCCGTTGCCACCACCAGCACGTCTCCGGGTGGCAAATAGCCGAGATGCCCCGATTCGATGAAGCCTAAGCTGTTGTCCCATACCCGTGCCGCCCGGGCCGCGGAAAAAAAGTTGCGCAGCGACCGGCCAAGCAAACCCGCATATCGCCCGGTATCCTGTGCGACCCGGGCCAGTGTGTGCAGGCGCGCGATGTTGCTGCCAAAGCAGCCAACGATCACCCGGTTTGGTGCATCTGCGACCAGGTCCAGCAGACCGGTGTAGAGTTCTCCCTCGCTGATCGAGCGCCCTTCGACATCTGCGTTGGTCGAGTCGCAGACCATCGCGAGAATGTTCTGGTCGGCCATGGCGCGGTACCGGGATTCGTCAAACCTGGCGCCAACCACCGGATCAGGATCCAGCTTCCAGTCGGCGGTGTGAAAAACGTTTCCAGCCGGGGTGCGGATGATCAGGGCATGGGTTTCGGGCGTGGAGTGGGTGAGGGACACCCATTCGAGATCAAACACGTCCAGATCCAGACGTTCGCCTGTGTTGACTAGATGGATCGGCACGTCACCGAGCAGGCCTGCCTCGGCCAGCTTGCGGCGCAGAATCTCGGCAGTGAAAGCGGTGGTGTAAATCGGGCACTTGAACTGCCGCCATAAATGGGCAACCGCGCCTACGTGGTCCTCATGTGCGTGGGTGATGACCAGGCCGCTGAGCGTCTGGCGGCGGGAGGCGATGAACTGTGGATCCGGCATCTGCACGTGGGGGCCGGACTCGCCCGGGCCGGCAAACGTGATCCCGCAATCGACCATCAACCAACATCCGTTGTGGCCGTACAGGTTGAGGTTCATGCCGATCTCGCCAGAACCCCCAAGCGGTAGAAACCAGAGATCTTCGGCGCCGGGCGTCATGGCGCCGCACGATACGTGGATGCGCGATCAGCACTGAGCAGACCCGCCAAGGCGAAGGCCATGGCGGATCTGCGCGTTGCGCGGTCAGTGGTCAATCAGTGGAGATGTAGATTGAGTTGGCGGCGCAGCTCGCCACGCTCACCAGCTGCGCGTTGGATTCGGCCGCGGCGCTGTCGCTGTACCACCATTCCCAGGCGTCGGCGTAGGTGGCCAGCGTCGGGGTCGAACCCTCGATGAAAAACTGGTCGAGGCGCTCGGGGCCGGCATGGGGCGTGAGCAGCCTGAGTTGATATTGCTTGCCTGAACTTTTCGCGAGCGGTCGCCATGCCTCTACCCAGGCCTGGGCATCGGCTATGGTTTTGCCTTCGTTAAGGTCGCACAACGTGTATTGCATGACCTCCGCGTTCACCGAAAACGGCAACAGAATGAATCCCAGCGTTACACATCTTAGAAGCGTGTTCATGATTCCCTCCTCAAGGCTGTTGAACACGCCCACCATAGGTGTGGGGTGGTGAGACCGCAACACAGCGGTAGGATAGGATGTGATCGGGACACATCGGGAGGCAGGGCATGGCATTTGGCCACGATACAACCACGAACGAAATTCTCGAGACCATTGACCTGTCGGGGAAAACGGCGCTTGTCACCGGCGCGTCGGGCGGACTCGGCGCCGAAACCGCGCGCGCGCTGGCGTCGCGGGGGGCAACCGTAACCCTGGCCGTGCGCAACGTCGCCAAGGGTGAAGAGGTCGCCCAGACGATTCGCGAATCCACCGGAAGTGAAATCGATGTGGTGGCGCTCGAACTAGACTCGCCGCCGAGCGTGCGGGCCTGCGCCGAGGCCTGGTTGTCGAGGCACGGTGTGCTGAATCTGCTGATCAACAATGCGGGCGTCATGGCTTGCCCGCTGGCACGTACCGGCGAAGGTTGGGAGATCCAGTTTGCGACCAACCATCTCGGGCATTTTCTGCTGACCATGTCGTTGTTGCCGGCGCTCAGGGATGGTGCGCCGGCGCGCATCGTGAACCTCAGCTCCGGAGCGCATCGGTTTGGTGGCATTGACTTCGACGATATTCATTTCGACGACCGCGAATACAACAAGTTTGCGGCCTACGGCCAGTCGAAAACCGCGAACATATTATTCGCCGTAGAGTTGGGTTGCCGGCTTGCCGGCAGCGGTGTGACCATCAATGCGGTGCACCCGGGCGTGATCATGACCGATCTCGGCAGGCACTTGACGCCGGAGGATCTGGCCGGTTTCCCGGGCGCGACTTCGGTGGAGGACATGGTATTCAAGACCGTGGAATCGGGCGCTGCCACGAGCGTTTGGGCAGCGACCGCTGCCGAGCTCGAGGGCCGCAGCGGCCTGTATCTTGAAGACTGCGGCGTCGCGTCTCCGGCAACCGAAGATGGTGTGCAGGTTGGTTATTCATCCTGGGCCATGGACCCGGAAGCGGCGGCGAGGTTGTTCGAGCTCTCCGAACAGCTGGTGGGAATTTAGAGATGCCGGACAGTTCCGCAGCACAGGTGCGAGACGAGCTGATCGAGCTGCGCGGTTTGCGATTTCACTACCGGGATTGGGCGGCCGATGAAGCTCACGGGTCAACCGCACCGACCCTCGTTCTGCTTCACGGCTACACCGGACATGCCCGCTCGTGGGACGCATTCGCCCAGGCAATGTCGGCCAGCTATCGGGTGTTGGCGCTGGATCAGCGCGGCCATGGTGAAACCCAGTGGGCGGCCCCGGACGGATACGGCACGATGGAAATGGTCGCGGATCTGGAAGCGTTCGTGAACGCGATGGGTCTGGACCAGTTCACCCTGCTCGGCTTATCCATGGGCGGTATTGTCTCGTTTGCATACGCTGGCACGCAGCCGCCCCAGCTGTCGCGTCTGGTCATTGTCGACATCGCGCCGGAGATCGATCTCCAGGGCTTTAGCAAGATCGTCACGAACGTGGCACTCAGCGATATTTTCGAAAGCCGGGACGAGGCGTTTGCACGCGCTCGCGAAAGCAATCCCGTTCCACCGCCGGAGCACCACCGTCAGCGGGTGGATGCGTCGTTGATGCGTACCGATGACGGCCGTTGGACCTATCGCTACGACCGGGCGCTGCGCGATTCGAAAATCCCGCGCGAAGGGATCCCGGTGGACGAGGGCTGGCGGCTGGTCGCCAACATTTCGGTGCCCACGCTTCTGATCCGGGGTGAGCAAAGTGACATTCTCAGCTCGACAGTCGCGGGGCGAATGGCCGCCGAGATTGCCGATTGCCGGTTGGAGGAGGTCCAGGGGTCCGGACATCCGGTACCATTGGACAAACCCGATGCATTCATCGAGGTTGTGAGGACCTTCCTCTAGGGTGGGGTAAGGGATCGCAGTTCGTGGCCGGCGATCGCTGGCGCAAAGGAGAACCATGACCCAGAACAACATCATTGCCGAGGCAATGTTCGAGTCGCATTCGGCCGGTGAGGACTGGCCCCTACCTTCCCAGGCCGTTGCCAGCCTGAATGCAGAGAATGCCTATGCGATCCAGCATGCGTTCGTAGCGCAGCAACTGCACAGCGACAGCATTGCCGGGTTCAAGGCCGGCGCGAGCGCGGTGCCGGCGCAACAGATGTTCGGTCTGGACGGGCCGTTCTGCGCTGTGCTGCTGGCCAGTGGGAATCGGCCCAGCGGTGCGTCGATTGTCAGGTCAGGTTTTCGCAGCCTGCTGCTGGAAACCGAGCTTTGCTTTCGCGCTGGCAAGCCCATCACCCAACGCATCGAGGACGTGGGTGATTTGATGCAGCACATCGACGGCTGCTTCCCAGCCATTGAGCTTGCCGACACGGGCGGTTACGGGACCGCACAGTTCACGGGTAACGATCTGATCGCGGGAAACGGGGCGGCCGCCGCCTACATGCTGGGCGAAATGGTCGCCTGCGAGTCATTTGATCTCGATCGGGTGCCGGTTGCGTTTTCGCGTGGTGGGCAGGTCCTGCACGAAGCCATGTCTGGCGACCTGATGGGCAGCCAGTGGCATGCGCTCGCGTGGCTTGTTAACGCCATCGTTGATCTGGGTTACGAGGTGCAGGCCGGCCATCTACTGCTGACCGGCTCCCTGGGCCGCCCGCATCCTGGTGAACCCGGTCGATATCTCGCTGACTACGGCGAGCTTGGTCAACTCGCCTTCGAGGTGGTCTGACCGTCTGATGCGCAAGCCGGCTCTTCTCTGCCTGTGTCTGTGCTTCGCATGGAGCGCGGCGCATGGGCAACAACCCAGCGATCGCAGTTCTGATCCGGTCGCTCCGCCAGAGGTGGGTGAGGTTACCTTCATTGCGGTGCCGCAGTATGCCGAAGCAGACATCCACATCAATCTGGACGGCATTCTCGACGAGGCGGTGTGGGCCGAGGTGCCCGGGTACGACGGCATGACGGTCATAGACCCCGATACCATGGGCGTGCCGAGACACGGTACTGATGCCCACTACTTCCACACGGAGAAAGGTCTCTACATTGGCCTGAAGCTGGAGCAACCGCCGGAAACTCTGGTGGCGCGGATGTCTGGCCGCGATCGGTTCGTCAATCGTGACGCCTTCAGCCTCACCCTGGATACCTCGGGCGAGGGGCTGTACGGGTACTGGTTCCAGATCAACCTTGGCGATTCGATCGGAGATGGCAAGGCCGCGCCGGAGCGGCGGTTCTCCAGCGAGTGGGACGGCCCCTGGCGTCGCGCGACCATCAAGCTTGCAGATGGCTGGGGCGCGGAGGCGTTTCTGCCGTGGTCGATGATGGCGATGCCGCAGGTGGATGGACCGCGAGAGTTCGGGTTCTGGACCAATCGCAAGGTCGCCTACCTGGACGAACGCTGGTCGACGCCCGCACTGCCGTTCACCAGTGCGCGTTTCATGTCAGCGCTGGGCACGATGAGCTTTGCCGAAGTAAAAGCTGGCCGCCAGCTCGCTCTGTTCCCCTACGCCAGCTACACCTACGATGATATCTCCGGCGAAGACGAATACCGGGCCGGGCTCGATGTATTCTGGCGTCCGTCGACCGATCTTCAGATCACCCCCACGATGAATCCGGATTTTGGCGCGATGGAGCCCGACGATGTGGTCATTAACCTCACCGCGTTTGAAACGTTCTTCCCGGAGAAGCGGCTGTTTTTCGTCGAAGGTAATGAAGTATTCATCACCACCCCCGCGCTCGCGTCCCGGCTTTTCGGGTACGCCCCGTGGTGCGCGCCAGCACCGCAACGACGGGTGCCCACTGAACCAGCGGCACTACGAAATAGCTGAGCACGCCCAGGCCAAGACATACCAGCACAACCTTGACGCGCAGTGGGTTGGTTGATCGCAGGAAGCCAACAACCGTCAGTGCAGCCTGGGAGGCGGAAAGCACGCGGAACAGGACGATGACGGAAAGCGTCATGTCAACTCATGTACGCGCCACCATTGACGTTCAATGTCTGACCGGTCACGAATGAGGAATCCGCACCTGCCAGAAATGAAACGCTGGCGGCCAGTTCGGTCGGCATTCCCTGGCGTTGCATGGGCGCGGCTGAACGAATTCCCGCGGTCACCTGCTCGGTGGTGATACCGGACGTGCTGGCGGTGCGGCCGATGGTGCCATCCATCATATCGGTCACGTGTGATCCCGGCGCGATGCAGTTCACCCGGATGTCGTACTTTGCGAATTCCATCGCGCACTGCTGGGTAAAGCCCACCACCGCGAATTTGGTTGCGCAATAGGCGCCGTAATCGGGTATGCCGCGTCGGCCAGCGGTCGAGGAGATGTTGATGATCGAACCGCCTTTTTCACGCTCGCGCATGGCTCGTCCGACGGCTTTGGTAACGAGGTAGACGCTGTTCAGATTGACATCTACCGTGGTGTACCAGAGATCATCGTCCATATCCAACACCGGGGCGGCGCCCGCGCCGCTTGGAACACCTGCGTTGTTCACGACAATGTCGATATGACCGAATCGCTGCAGCCCCGCCTGCACCAACTCATCCACCGCGTCTTTGTCGGTGAGATCACATTCCACCGCGAGTGCGCTTCGACGCATTGCTTCGATCTCCGCGGCCAGCGAGCTGACGCCGGTCCAGCCCATGGTTTGCTCACCTTCGGGCTGCTCCTGAGGCTCGCGGTGCAGGCCGGTCACGATCAGGTCTGCGCCGTCTTCGGCCAACCGCAGCGCGATGGCGCGACCGAGCCCGCGATGCCGTCCTGCGCCTGTCACCAGAACAACTTTTCCGGCTAGATCCGCCATGTCTTCTCCCTCAATCCGGTCAGGTAGTCAGCCAGCCAAACTGCTGTGGCTTGCGGCCCGCGCGGGGGTCGATTCGGACATTGACCATCGCAGGCCCGTCGAACGCCATTGCTTCATCCAGTGCGGCGCGCAGATCCTTCGGATCTTCGACATAAAATCCACGCCCCCCCAGAGTTTCCATGATGCCTTCGTAGTGGGCACCCGGGGTCAGCGAGAAGGGCGGAATCGGTCCGTCGGCAGGCAGTTCGGCAAGGCCGCCGCCGATGCCGCCGTTGTTGAGGACGACAAGCTTGATTGGCAATTTGTAACGGCACGCGGTTTCCAGTTCCATGCCTGAGAATCCGAACGCGCTGTCGCCCTGTACGGTCACGATAGGTCGGTCCGGATGGACCACCGCGGCTGCGATGGTGAAACCCAGGCCGACGCCCATGGTGCCGTAGGTTCCGGCGTCCAGCCGGGTGCGAGCAGATCGGTTTGGCATCTGGGTGCGACCGATATCCATGGTGTTGGCGCCCTCACCGATGATGATCGCGTTTTCCGGCAGCCACTCCTCAATGTCGCGATAGGCTCGGTAGTAATTCATCGGGCTGGAATCGTCTGCGATCATGGGCGCCACGGTCGTCAGGTTCTCTTCGGCCTTCGCGTTGAGCGTGGCGCGCCAGGGAGCTTCCGCAGGATAGAACCACTGACGGTTGTCGAGCGCCCGGTTGAGCTGATTGGTAATGGCCTTGCCGTCTCCAACGAGGGCCACTTCGGCAGGTACGTTGGCGCCGATCTGTTCAGGAGAGATGTCGAGCTGCACCACACGCACCCCGGGTGCGAATCGGGGTGGCAACCCAAAATGCATGATCCAGTTGAGGCGTGCGCCCATCAGGAACACCAGGTCCGCCTCGCGCAGCGCGGTGCTGCGAGCAGCGCCTACCGACAGAGGATCATTGTCGGGGAGAATGCCCTTGCCCATTGGCGTGGCGAGGAACGGCAGCTGGGTACGTTCGATGAATTCGCGCACCTCGTTTTCAGCGCGTGACCATGCCATGCCCTTACCGACCACGACCAGGGGTCGTTCGGCGGATTCCAGGGCTGACAACGCGGCCTCCACATCTTCGGGGCTGGCCTGCGATCGCGGCGGCTCGCCGACGGTCGCGGCCTGGATCACTTTGTCCTCTTCGACCTCGCCGCTGATGATGTTATCGGGCATGTCGAGGTATACGGCGCCGGGTCGGCCGTACAAAGACGTACGAATGGCCTGTTCCACGTAGAAGGGGATTCGCTCAATGCTGTCGACCCCCTGGGCGTACTTGCAGTACGGCTTGGCAAGCTCAACCTGACGCTCTTCCTGAAACGCCCCCATGCCGTTCTGATAGCTGGGGGACGCGCCGCCAATCAGTATCATCGGCCAGCAGTTCTGCTGGGCGTTGGCGAGTCCGGCGAATGCGTGAATGACCCCGGGTCCGGAAACCACCAGACAGGCCTGAGGACGGCCGGTCAGATAGCCCGCAGCCTGGGCTGCGTAGCTGGCGGATTGTTCATTGCGCATACCAATATAGGTAATGCCCTGTTTCTGCGCCGCAGATGCGATTCCGAAAACCGGAAAGCCCACGATGCCGAACATGAAATCCACGCCCTGTTGCTTGAGGCTTTTCGCCATCAGCGTGGCGCCGTCGATAGTTCCCATAGCCCCTCCCACTTGAATGTCTGGGTAACGTCAGCCACCGAGTATAACGCGCTCGACCGCGCGGGTTGCATGAGAAACGGTATGCTGTGGCAGAGCGCAACTGACGGACAGCGATCATGAAGGTCTACATCAGCGTTGACATGGAAGGTATCTCCGGGCTGGTGCGCTGGGCGGATGTCGCATCCACCGGCATCGACTATCCGAGAAATCGCAGCCTGCTGACCGCAGATACCAATGCCGCGATTGAAGGTGCGTTTCGCGCCGGCGCCGACGAGGTCATCGTGGAAGAAAATCACGGGGTTGAGGATCTCTGCAACGTGGTGATGGATGAGATCGATCCCCGCTGTCGGGTGGTACGTGGCGCCGGGCGACCAGGAGCGACGACGATGGCTGCGTTGGACGCCAGTATCGATGTGGTGCTGCTGGTCGGCCACCATGCACGGGCAGGCTCGCGGCCCGGCATCATGGCCCAC
>JAYGEV010000595.1:0-6958 GCA_046582225.1 Pseudomonadales bacterium | reverse complement strand
GGGGCACCCAACTGGGATGAATTCACAAAGCTGGCCGAGGCTGCCGCGGGTCTGGTAGCGCAGATGGATCGACTGGGCCCGGACACGCCGCCCGAGTTTCGGCATGCAGATGGCACTTTGCTACCGTGGTAGGGCGAGCGGATCCGCTGCTGCGTTACGTTAGTCTGCCGCCATACGATCGCGAAAGCGGCGCATGCCCCGCAGCCAGCGATCATAATCGTTGGCCTTGCGCTGGAAATAGGTTTCGACTTCAGGATGGGGCAGCACCAGAAATCTCTCCTCGCGAATCGCCTCTATGCAGGCATCCGCCACCGTTTCAGGTTCCAGTACGCCGTCGAAACTGGCCTGTCCCTTCGTCTGCTCGCCGGGTTTGCGCGGGCCGCCAATATTGGTGCGTACCGCCTGTGGGCACAGCACCGAGACGCCAATGCCCTGATCACCGTAGTTGATCGCGATCCATTCCGCGAACGCCACCGCTGCGTGTTTGGACACCGCGTAGGGGCCGGAATCCATTTGCGTGAGAAGACCCGCGGCGGACGCGGTATTGAGCAGGTAGCCGCCGCCCCGCTCGAGCATGCCTGGTATCACGGCCCGTGCCGCTGCGAGGTGTGACCAGGTGTGCACGTTCATCATGCGCATCCAATCCTCAGTGCGCAGATCGAGGCCACCACGCTGGCCGTAGCCAGCATTGGAAACAAAAACGTCCAACGCACCGAAGGTGTCTTCGGTCTGCTTGACGAGGGTTTCAATCGCCTCCTCGTCGGCCACATCAAGGGTGGCGGATGTTCCCGCAGCGCCAATCGTCTTCGCCGTCTCGGCCGCATTGTCGCCATCAAGGTCCGTGCACACGATGGCCTTCGCGCCAACCGCAGACATGCCGATGGCGAGCGAGCGCCCGATGCCCGATCCAGCACCAGTCACCACAACCACTTTATCCCTGAGATCCATCACTCCCCCATTAATTTGTTTTGAACTCGCCGGATGCTAGCAGGAAATCGCTGTCCGAACGGCCCCACGGGCGTAAACTCCAACGATGAACGCCGGCGAACGCGCCAACCCGCTCGGTCCGTATCGAGTTCTCGACCTCACGGACGAACGCGGCTTGCTTTGCGGCGAGATCCTGGGCGATCTCGGTGCCGACGTCATCGCAGTAGAGCCCCCTGCTGGCAATACGGCTCGCCGGGTCGGGCCCTTTGCCGGTGATGTCGCCAGCGATCCCGAGGCCTCGCTCACCTGGGCTGCGTATGCGCGCAACAAGCGGTCCGTGGTCATCGACATTGCGACCGACGAAGGGCGGAACCAGCTCGAGGAGCTTGTTCGAGGCGCAGACTTTTTCATCCAATCTTTCGATCCCGGCTACCTGGCCGAGCTCGGGTTAGGGTACGAGGTCCTGGCGGAGATCAATCCTGGACTCATCTACGTGTCCATTTCACCGTTTGGCCAGACGGGTCCGAAGGCCGCCTACGCCGCCACCGACCTGGTGGTCATGGCCGCGTCGGGTCCGATGTCGACAACCGGTGATGCAGACCGGGCACCGGTGCGGATGGGCCTTCCGCAGTCAGCGTTACATGCGGGCGCCGAAGCAGCCGGTGCAGCGCTGATTGCTCATCGCGAAAAGCTCCGCTCCGGACGTGGTCAACACATCGACGTATCGGCGCAGCTGGCCGTGGCCCAGGCTACACAATCTTTCATTCTGGCCCATGCCCTTGGTGATATGAGCCTGGCACGCGTGACCGGCGGCGTTGCAATTTCCGGCATGAAGCTGCCATTGGTGTGGCAGGCCAAAAACGGCTACGTCTCACTCACCTTCTTCTTCGGAACCTCCATGGCGCCTTTCGCCCGTCGGCTCATGGAATGGATCTTCGAAGAAGGCGCTTGCGACGCCGCCATGCGAGACAAGGATTGGGACGCCTATGGCGTGCTGCTCGTCAGCGGTGAGGAGTCCTTCGAAGAGTTCGACCGCGTGCTGGCGGCCATCGAAGCATTCCTCAAAACCAAGACCAAGGAAGAGTTACTGACCCAGGCGATGGAACGGCGCCTGCTCATCGTGCCGATCTCGAGCCTGGAAGATCTGCGAGACAGCCCTCAGTTTGCCCACCGCGATTTCTGGCGTGACCTGGAGACGCCGTCGCTGGACCAGACGGTGCGAACGCCTGGACCATTCGCCAAGTTTTCGGCCACGCCACTCGAGCATCGTCGTGGCGCGCCTCGGATTGGACAACACAGCGCCGAAGTCTTTGCCGAAGCCATGCGCGCCTCGACGCCCACAGCTCCTCGACCAGACGCCGACACGGATCGCGGTGAGCTACCGCTGGCGGGGCTGAAAATTCTCGACTTCATGTGGGTGATGGCAGGTCCCGCGGCAACGCGCGTACTGAAGGACTACGGCGCCACCATCGTCAAGGTTGAGTCGACAACGTCTCTGGACACGGCTCGCGGTATTCAGCCCTACAAGAACGGTGTACCGGAACCCGAACACTCGGGGCTCTTCCACAATCTAAACGCCGGGAAGCTGGGTCTGACCCTTAACCTTGCCAGTGAAGAAGGCCGTTCAGTGGTCCGCGACCTGACGCGATGGGCGGATATCGTGTGTGAGTCTTTTTCGCCAAAGGCCATGCGCGGCTGGGGGCTGGGGTATGAGCAACTTCGTGAAGTGAACCCGGAACTGATCATGATGAGTTCCTGTCTTTTTGGGCAAAGCGGGCCGTATTCCGGAATCGCCGGGTTCGGAACGATGGGCGCGGCCGCGGGCGGCTTTAACGCACTCAGTGGCTGGCCCGATCGAGCCCCGGCAATGGTTGCGGCCTACACCGACTACACCGCACCGCGCTACGCGATAGCCGCACTGATGGCAGCATTGGATCATCGCGACCGCACCGGTGAGGGTCAGTACATCGATCTTTCGCAGGCTGAGGCATCGGTGAACTTCCTGGGTCCGGCGTTTCTCGACCTGCTGATCAACGGCCGTAACTTCGAACGGCTTGGAAATGCCGATCCTCAAATGGCTCCACATGCGGCATTCCCCGCGGTGGGCACTGACCGCTGGGTTGCGATCGCCTGCCGTGACGATGGCGACTGGCGGGCTTTGCTCGAAGTCTCCGGCCTCACTGACCTCGCCCTCGACGCCCGGTTCGCGACGCTGGAAACCCGGCTGTTAAATCGTGAGGCGTTGGAGGTGGCAATCGGCAGGTGGACCAGACAGCACGAGATGGGTGCGCTTGAACGCATGCTCCAGGACAGGGGCGTGCCGGCACATCAGCTGCAGAACAGCCCCGAACTCGCGGTGGATCCGCAGCTTCTGCATCGGAAACACTTCATCGAACTCCCGCACGCCACGATGGGCACGGTCACGATCGAAGGGTCGCGGTTTGAGCTTTCGCGAACGCCGGCAAAGGTTGAGTTTGCGGGCCCAACCTTTGGCGAACACAACCACTACGTGCTCCAGGAGATCCTTGGCTACGACGACCAGCGCATTGCTGAACTGACTGACGCCAAGGTGTTGATGTAGGTCTGCGCTACTTCGTGCGCCGCCCCTCAACGTAGTCGTCGATCAGTTCATGGTAACGGCGAATGCGCGTTTCCTGATGCGACAGATACACGCCTTTGAAACCGCGAGATCGAAATCCTCGTTGCTGAGTGACAAACACGCGCACGTCATCTTCAATTGCCGGCCCAATGGAATCTTCGCCGAATGTCAGCAAGGTCCGTTCCACCTCGTCGCTTCCGCCCATTCCCCTTTCCGCGGGGGTTCCGATCGACGCCGGGCTCGAGTACCACCAGTTGTCAAACAGACACTGTTCCGGGTCGGTACGATGCGGCCGCGCCCTTAAGAAATGAAAGCCATCTGACCACAGCGACACCGCAAAATTCGGGAACAGGGTGTAGTGGAATGCATCGGTAAACTGCTCATCCGGGATTTTGTCGTAATGCGAATAACCCCGATCCGGCCCCAGGCGACGTTTGGCTCCCTGGATAGCCTCGCGGGTGGCTTCTGGATTACCTTTGAAATCCTCGGGATCAAGCTCCCAGTATTGTAACTGGCTGGCCAGCGGTTCAAGGATGTTGCCTTCCTTGTCAGTCGAACCCACACCATAACCACCTTCCATGATCATCCGATTGTGACCCTCGTCGGAAAGGTCGAACCGGGTCTCTTTGAAGTAGGTGTTGATGTTTCCACGGATCTCCGACCGGTTGGAGTCGGTTGTTTCGCCCATGTGAACTGTGGGCACATGGTAAGACTCGTTGAAATTGTCGAGCACCACCTTCCAGTTGCAGGGCAACCACATGCTGTTGGCCATGGTCCGTTTCCAGGTATGAATGTCACGCAGTTGCCACTCATCCCAGATCGGCCCCAGATACTCGCGCAGACTCACACAATCCGGATCCATGTTGATCCATATGAACCCCGCGAACGTTTCACAGGCTACTTCCTCCAAGCGAACCTTCCCACAAGGATTGCCTTCTGGAAAATCCTCCTTGTCGGGCGCGAAATTGAGCTCGCCATCGGGCATGTACGCCCAGCTGTGGTACTTGCATACAAATCTGCGAACGCTGCCTTTGTCTTCGCTCACAAGCGGGTTGCCGCGGTGCTGGCAGACGTTATAAAACGCCTTGACCCCACCGTCCTGCTGGCGAACCATGAGAATCTCTTCGGACCCCACCGGCTCCATCTGCCAGTCACCGTGGTTCGGCAGTTCGGCCTCTCGCCCCAGCAACACCCAGACCTTGGTCCACATCCCCTCCCACTCTTTCTCCAAGAATTCCTTGGAGGTATAGCGCCTGCCTTCAACCCGGGAGCCGCGAGTCTGCTGCTCCGGGTAGCTTTCAATATCACGGATGGCGGGTTGTTCGGACATAGCGGCCTCAATGGGATCAATAAGCGCAGTCCTGATTCTGGCACCACACCGACCAAAAATACATCCATTGGACCGAAAATTGACGGATGATCGCGCTGCACCGCCGCCAGACGGCAATTGCCGGGTCAATCTCGTTGCGTGATCCGGTAGTAACACCACACCGGCAGGTCTTCTCCAAAAACCTCCTGCATGTCGTATTTATCGCTGTAGCGCATATTGAGTGAGTCGACGGTTGGCAGATCGGAAACGGCGCTGATGGTCACATCGTAGAGTTCATCGAGGATTCGCAATCTTGCGTTTGGATTTCGCGCAACGTTCTCCTCCCAACGTTTTTTCTCATCACCGTAGGATCCGATATACAGCACACCGTCCAGCGTGGCGCACCAGATGGCGGTGGAGTGAGGAACGAGATACCAGGTCTGCGTCTCGATGAATACTTCATCGATCTCATCGGTAAAGGTCCAGTCACCAACGTGCGCCGCTACAACCTCTCCGTTCAACCACAGGCCGGGCTGAACATCCTCTGGTTGACAGCCAAACAAAACCAGCACGATCGCTATCGCTGCTGTTGGTGAGGCCAAATTGGGAATCGATCGGCGCATCTGAACCATCCGGCACTGGGCTTGCGCAAAGTATTTCATCTGCTTGAGCCAGGTTCAAATCGCAACTCGTCCCGATGTATTCTTATGAGCGCAAGACTGCTATCGGTTGGTGAGCGAAACGCCCGCTCGTGAAATCTTTCGCTCAAGCGCAAAAAGGAAACTGGTGTGCTGGTGATTTACCTTGTTTTTTTGAGCTATCTCGTCGTTCTGTTCGGTTTCGCTTTTTGGACACGAGGCGGCACACACAGTCTAAGCGGATACTTTCTGGCCGATAAGACGCTCCCGCCCTGGGTGGTGGCATTCAGCACCAATGCCACGGGTGAAAGCGGGTGGCTCATACTGGGTCTCACGGGAATGGCCTACACGGTGGGGGCACAGGCGTTCTGGGTTGTCGGCGGCGAAGTGGCAGGGATCACCATGGCGTGGGTACTCGTCGCTCGCAGGGTCCACAATCTGGGCACCAGCAGTGGGGCGATCACCGTTCCAGATCTGCTGTCGGCGCCATTTGTCGATCCGGAGCACCTGATCAGAAAGATCAGCGTGTTGATCATTCTGGTCATGGTCGGCGCCTATGTAAGCGCACAAATGGTCGCAACCGGAAAAGCCTTCAGCAGTTTTGCCGACATGAACTACACCGCGGCGGTAATTTTTGGGGCGTCGATCATCATGGCCTATACCTTTGTCGGCGGCTTCAAGGCGGTCGCGTATACCGACCTGGTGCAGGGTCTGTTGATGTTGGGCGGATTGCTGCTGGTCCCGGCCGTCGCTATTGCAACGCTTGGGGGTTGGGGGCCAATGGTCGACGGCCTGCACAGCGCCGACCCAAGATTATTGAGTTTCTGGGGGCCGCAAGGCAACGGTCTGGAAGGTTGGATCGCAGTCTTGAGTTTTCTCGCAATTGGCCTGCCGTTCCTGGGAGTTCCGCAACTGACCGTTCGATTCATGGCTGCCAAAAGTGCGGACACGCTCCCAACCGCTCGCAACATATCCATTGTCGTTACCTTCCTGTACGGCTGCGGGGCTGTACTCACCGGCATGGCCGGGCGCGTGCTGTTTCCCGGGCTTGAAGATGCGGAAACGATTTTTCCGGTGCTCGCCAGCGAACTCTTTCCCCCGGCAATCACCGGCTTGCTGATGGTGGCGGTCCTGGCCGCCATCATGTCGACCGTGGACAGTCTGCTATTGCTCGCATCTTCTGCGGTGGTTCGAGACTATCTGCAAAAGATTCGCCGCTCCACGCGCTCGGATTCAGACCTTGCTCGCTACGGAAAAATCACAACGCTCGTGATCGGTGTTATGGCCGTCGGCTTTGCGCTCATGGAGAGCCCGCTCATTTTCTGGTTCGTACTGTTTGCCTGGTCCGGATTGGGCGCAGCCTTTGGGCCGGTTCTTCTGTGCATATTCTTCTTTCCGGGGCTCACGCTGCGCGGCGCGGCGGCTGGCATTCTGGGCGGGTTTCTGACCTCGGTGTTGTGGGTGGCCACACCGGCGAAAACCGCG
>JAYGEV010000577.1:0-5033 GCA_046582225.1 Pseudomonadales bacterium | reverse complement strand
ATACGCTTTTCTATGTGGTGCACGGTAGTCAACCCAAGTTCACCATCCGCGAGATCCATGACCAGATCAGCGCCGCAGTCCGACACATTCGACACCACGCGCCCGGTTACGGAATCGCCCCGGATCGTGTCGGCATCATGGGGGGGTCGGCGGGCGGCCACCTTGCGCTGCTGCAGGGGACCAGAGGCGAACCCGGCGCAGAGAACCCGGCCAGCGCTGCCGAACAAAGCAGTAAAGTCCAGGCAGTGGTCGCCTATTTTCCGCCGACCGATTTCCTCAATTACGGCAGCGCGGATGGAGTTTTCGACACCCAAGTCAGGCAGGTTATTCCCGACGGCACCAATCCGTTTCAACAAGCCCTCGATTATCTGGAGTACGACCCGCAAAAAAGACGGTTGACCAAGGTGACCGACCCCGACCGTATCGTGGCGCACTACCAGTACATTTCGCCCATCTACCACGTTACCGAAGATGATGCGCCAAGCCTGTTGTTACACGGTGACGTCGACAGGCTGGTCCCGATGCAACAATCCGAACTCATCCGCGACCAGTTCAAACAGGTGGGTGTTCCGCATCGGTTGTTCATCCATGAGGGTGGGGACCATGGTTGGCAACTGACCGCGGCCGAGATCGAGATGGTTGCAGACTGGCTGGACCAGCATCTCCTTTAGCTAATCCAGTCTCTTTGCGCGGGCCCCTGCGCTGGGAACGATGGCCGCTACAGCGAAATCAACCGCGCGACACACGCGTTCGGGTCGAGGGTGCCGTCGAGCAGTTCCATCAATGTCGTCACGAACGGTGTATCGACGTGCTTGGCGCCGGCCAGTTCGGCAAACATGCGCGTGGCCCTTACTCCTTCGGCGACCATCACGGTACCTTCCATGGCCTGCTGCAGGGTTTGTCCTTCGCCGAGTTTCTGGCCCAACGCCCTGTTGCGGCCGTGACTCGATGAGGCGGTTACGAATAGATCGCCGATTCCGGCTGGGGAAAATGCGGTCTGGGGGTTCGCTCCCAACGCGATCAGCAGTCGATTTCCCTCCGCGAATCCGGCAGTGAAGATGGCGGCTTTCAAATTGTCTCCGCTGCCCGCCTTCAGGCCGTCGGCAATTCCGCAACCCAGCGCAATGACATTTTTGAAACCGCCCCACAACTCTGCGCCACGAGGATCGCTTGCGGCCTTCAGCGCGAAGGTTGGCGTGGTCAGCCGTTCCGCCAGATCCCGTGCCAGGTCGATGTCGTTGCTGGCGACAAGCGCGGTGGTGAGGACTCCGGCGGCCAGCTCCGGAGCGATGGTCGGTCCGGTGATGACTGCCAGAGGATTGGTTTTGCCGGCGCCGCGCAGCTGATCGGCAATTGCGTCGGATACCAGCTGCTGTCCAGCGATGCCTTTCGCCAGGTCGAGAATTATCTGTTCTGGCGTGAGCAGCACAATGACGTCCTCAGCGACGCCGAGCACGACGTGAGAGGGAAGTGCAAGCACCACAAGTTCCGCGCCGGGTACCGTGTCGTTCAGATCCATGGAAATATCCAGGCCCTGAAGGTCCACTCCGTCGAGGTATTTGCTGTTGCGCCCGGTGCTGCGAATGGATTCAAAGACGTCGTCTTCGACCGTCCAGCCGCGCACTTCGTGGCCGGCGGAAAGCCAGACCCGCGCCAGTGCCGTGCCGAAATTGCCGAGCCCGAGGATCGCTATGCATGCCATGTCTGGGCCACCCCTGTCTTTCGAGAATCAAACAGATCGTTGGATCGGCCCACCGTTGTATGACAAAGTGACCCTGCCGCGCAAGATTGCATTCGAGTAGTACATGTTCACACTTCCGTTTTCGCTGGTTCGAGCTGGCCGCGTCATCGTGGTCGCTCTGGCTGGCGTCGGGCTTTTCTCTTCGAACGCCCTGTCGCACGGTGGGGTCGTCTACGACGAGGACGTGTGCGTGCTCAACATCGGGTTCCTGAGGGCTCATTTCACCGGCTATCAGCCGGAAACGCGGGGCGCGGAAGAGTTTTGTGAGGACATTCCAGAAGTTGCCGAGAGCGTCTTCGTCATCGACTACCTGCACGACTTCATGAAAGAGATGCCGGTGGATTTCCGCATCATCGAGGACGTCGAACAATTCGGCAAGTACGCCAAATGGGACGATATCCAAAGTCTGGAGGATATCGAGCGCGACACGATCTTCTATCTGGCGCCGGAAAAACGCGCTGACGGCACATTGACCGCCAGCTACCGTTTTGAGGAGGCTGGCGGCTACATCGGTATTGTCACCGCCCGGCATCCCACCGAAGACAAAGTCTACAACGCGGTCTTTTTCTTTCAGGTGGGCGGTACCGATTATGGCTACCTGCCAATATTTGTTGCGCTGATCGTGCTGCTGCAGCTCGCATACCTGGCCGGCACCGGTGCGCTTACGCGCTTCCTGCGGTTGCGCATCTACCCGCTGATGGCGCGCCTTCGCGGCCGCCCTCCGACCGGAACTCCGACCGGAACTCCGACCGCGGACGGGGCCTAGCCCATGCGTTGGCTGGCGCTTATCGCGTTGCTCGGAGCGGTTCTGCTTTATCCCTCGCAATGGCTGCCCAAGGGCGTGCGCCTGCAGCTGTCGAACGTTCTGGGCACGCCGGAATATCGGAGGCTGCCGAAATCCACGCCCGTTGGTAGCGTCGAACCCGAAGTGTTCTGCCCTGAGGATTTATTGGGTTGGCGGGCCGCTCAGACCATCGATGGCGTGGAGATTCGCCGTTCGCCAGGCTGCGTGGCCGACAATCCTCATGCGGTTGCGGCGGTCGTGCGCGGCACCAACAACGTTTCGCAACAGACATTGCTGGCCAGCGGCCTGACGCCCGATGCGGTGGAGAAAGGCGCGGATCTCGATGGGGACGGTGACCCCGACGAGATTCACATCCGGCTCGAGGTCGTCGAACTCAATGGCGGATCGCCAGAGCTTGACAAGCCGACCACCCAGTTTGCGATCGCGCCGGGCATCCGCCCGGGTTTCTGGGTGTTCGCACCCAAGCTGTTCGGCATGGCGACCGAGAATTTCGAGTCGCTCAAAGCGCGGCCGATGCTGAGGCTGCCGTCGCCGGCCATCCGCATCGAGCAGGGTGATCGGGTACGGATCACGCTTGAGAACACGCACTACATGCCGCACACGATCCACTTTCACGGCGTGGATCATCCTTTTCTGGACGCCAACGGGGAAGGCAACGATGGCGTTCCGATCACCAGCGAAACTCCGGTGATGCCTGGTGCTGCACGCACCTACGAGCTGCAACCGCGCCAGTCGGGCACGATGTTCTATCACTGTCACGTGCAACCCCAGGTGCACATCATGATGGGCCTTCAGGGACTTTTCGTGGTTGAGGAGAACCGTCCGAACAACTGGCTGCAGACCCTCAACATCGGTGCTGGCCACGTGCGTGTGCCATCGGCAGCCGTTCGCGAGGAATTCGATCGCGAGTACGACCTGCAATACCTGGATATTGACAAGGAGTTGAACACGATTGTTCAGCGCTACAACGACCCGCGAAACATCATCGAGCAGATGCATCGCCGCTATGACATCACGGATGCACGCAGTGACTACTTCACCCTGAACGGCCGCTCGTTTCCGTATACATTCCGCGAATCTCTGGTGGTCACGCGGCCGGATGAGCGGGTCAAGCTGCGCATCGTCAATGGCGGCAGCACCGGGATTGCGCTGCACACCCATGGTCACAAGGCGACCGTAACCCACTTTGACGGGATTGCCGTTTCACCGGCTGCGCAGATTACCCGTGATGTCGTCTGGATCGCGAGCGCGCAGCGGGTGGACCTTGCCTTGCAGACCACCGATGACGGACTGCATTCCTACGGCAGCGGTGTGTGGCTGATGCACGATCACCAGGAAAAAGGGGTCACAACGGATGGCATCGGTCCCGGGGGCAATCTCGCGGCCATCGTTTACGAACGCTTTATGGGAGAAAACGGCTGGCCAACTATGTTCGGCGTGGACTGGTCACCGTACTTCACCGAAGCGTATTACAACCGGGAGCTTCCGGTCTGGCAGGCTTATGATCCACTCGGGATGTTTGCCAGTCCCGGTACCGACGGATGGCGATTGCTGCGCTTGTTGGGCGCTGCGCTGCTGGGCGGCGCCGCGCTCGCCGGCGGTGTGATCTGGCTTACCCGCAGGCGCCGTACGTCGTGAGATCGGTTGCGGGTCTGGTGCTGTTCGCCTGGTCGTTTTTTTCAGTGGCGGCGGAAAATCCCCACGCCGGGCACGCCGTGGCTGCCGGCGCTCACCATGGCCACGACATGATGCTCAACGTTACCGGCATGGTCATGAACGCCAATGCCAGCGAGCTGCCGCGGGGCTGTCTAAAACTGGGTCGCGACTATGAGTTCACGGTGTATGCGGGTGTCGAATTTGCCGGCAGACACCCGGGCACGGTGTTCGGCATGAGCCGCTACGAATACGAAGTGGAGCCGTGTTCGCGGGTGACGGTCACCTTCATCAACACCGATGCCGTTCGTCATCAGTGGATGCTTCACGGCCTGCCCCGCTATCTGTATCCCCAGGGAATGTTTCATCTGGAAGCCGCCGGCGGCGCGCAGCAGACCGGCACCTTCATCGTGCCGAGCGACGATAGAACCTACCTCGTCCATTGCGACATGGCTCAACACATGGAGAACGGTATGAAAGGCCAGCTCAAGGTCGGTGCGGGCAGCGGCGATTTGTGGGCGGTACCCGGGGTGAGCGCCGATTTTTATCCGGATTCCTATCTTCCCGCGGGCAGCGTGCGGTGGATATTCGCTGCGTTGCTCGCCGGAATATGCGTGGTGATCGGCCTTGCGCGGCTGGTGCGCGAGTCGCGACAGCAGAGCTAAGCAGGCGTCGGGACACCCAGCGCGGTTAGCAGCTCAGGGTCGAGTTTCAGCAGTTCAGCCTTGGGGTAGCTGGCGGGATCGAGCATCCGCAGCGCCTGGAAAAACTCCTCACAGCGCTTCAGCGTGACGATGTAGGTAACCGGGGCTGTCACGCTTCCTTCGGCATGCA
>JAYGEV010000523.1:0-2015 GCA_046582225.1 Pseudomonadales bacterium | reverse complement strand
CGAGCGGGTCGAAAATGCTGGAGATGCGATCGTCGGTGAATGCGAGTTCAATGCGCTGGCTGCCGCGTCGGCGCTCCATGAACCGGAAGCTCCGTAGATGCACGATCAGGCTGCCGCGATTTTGCTGGTAGGTTCCTGGCTGCGCAGCGGGGTCACGCCGCTCGTAGCCCAGTCGCGCCAGCTCGGTTTCGAGGTCGGCCCGGGACAACACCGCACCAGGATAGAGTTCCAGGGGTTCTGCATAGACCACCGCGGGTACCGACCAGCGACGACCTTCGAAGGTATCGGTGATCAGCTGGTCCAGGTAGATGAGATAGCCGGCTAACACGACGCTCGCCACGAGCACCGATGCTGCACAACTCTTGAGCAAACCTCTGCGCCAGCCTGCGAACCTACCCATGGCCGGGGCTACCCTTCGAACGGTTTGAGCGGATGGCTAACCTGTGGAGAGCCGCGCGCGAACGGCGTGGTATTCCGAGGTGGTCAAAACCCCGGCGTCCATGAGTTTGTTCAGCGCTTCGAGTCGATGACTGTTTTCGCTCCTGATGAGACCCAGCCAGGAGCCGACCTTGCGAAAAACCAGTTTGACACTTCGCCAGAGTTTGGGCAGCAACCAGCATACCGACACGAGGAACACCAACAGGGCGACCAAGAATACCATGGGATGCTGCAGCGCCGCCCAGAGACCGGTGAAAACGGCAATGTCTTCGAGAATCGATGCACCCCAATTGGAGAACGGTTCTGGCGACGTGTTGATGAGCACACGCGAGCCTGCTTTGGTCGCGTGAGTGGCGG
This sequence comes from Pseudomonadales bacterium, assembly GCA_046582225.1. Lineage (GTDB taxonomy): Bacteria > Pseudomonadota > Gammaproteobacteria > Pseudomonadales > Azotimanducaceae > JAYGEV01. The sequence continues at coordinate 1,220 of JAYGEV010000523.1, read as the reverse complement.
CGGTGACGCTTGCGCCGACCAGGCCGCCGGCAATGGTCATCGCTGGGGATACGTCGACGAGCGCACCGGCTGCAAGCATGGGGCCTGCTGGAATACGAATGAAGGTATGCAGCGCATCCCAGCCGGTGTCTACGCCAGGGATCTTGTCGGCCATGAATTCCACGCAGTACATGAACGCGGCGGCGGCGATGACCAGCGGGTCCTGGACGATTTCCAGACCCGGTGGCAGGTCGATATAGTCGAGGCTGCCGCTCAACCCAAGCGTGGCGACTGCTGCGTAGAGGTTAGTGCCGCTGGCCCACGCCACCCCCAGCGTCAGCGCAACCATTTGAACGAGTGCTTGATATTCGTGCATGCGTACCGACTGTTCAGGTGTCGCGAGCCATCATAAGGAGATTTCCTGAACCACAACTGAAGAAGCGATGCTTGCGCAGGGGCGCCGACGGAGTAACATGCGCGGCCTGACCTAAGGGGTGGTTATACCTGAGACACCGTTCGAGCCCGGCTCGAATAAGGTGGACCCTTTGAACCTGACCCGGTTAATACCGGCGTAGGAATAGGCGATTTGCTTCCCAGCCTCATACAACCACTCCGGGTCATGTCATTAACCTTGAGATTGCGTTGCATGACCTATCAAGATATTCGACCGTTGTTTGCGTTTAGCTGGATCGCCCTGTTCGCGTTCGGGGCAGGCTCACCCCAGGCGTCGGCCAGCGAACCCGTGATCGAAGAAATTATCGTGACCAGCGAATTCCGGCCGGTGGCGCTGGAAGATGCTCCGGTCAGCATCTCGGTGATCTCGCTCAACAAACTGAAAGCCGGTGCGGTAAATCATCTCGAGGAAGTGCTCGGTTGGGCGCCCAATGTCAACGTCTCCAGCGGTGCATCCAGAGCGCGCTTCATCCAGATTCGTGGCATCGGCGAACGTGGCCAGTTTGCCGAGACGCTCAACTCGTCAGTGGGACTGATTCTCGACGGAGTGGACATGAGCGGCATCGGCACCGCGGCCACACTGTTCGACGCCAAGCAGGTCGAGATCTTAAGGGGTCCCCAGGGCACTTTGTACGGCGCCAATGCCCTGGCTGGCCTGATCAACGTGGTTAGCAACGATCCCAGCGATACCTTCACCGCGACTCTGGACCTGGATGCCGGCAACTACGACGCTCTGGGAGTGGGTGCGGTGGTATCGGGTCCGATCTCTGACGAATTGGGATTTCGCC
>JAYGEV010000422.1:0-2320 GCA_046582225.1 Pseudomonadales bacterium | reverse complement strand
CCGCCACCGCCCTGGCGCGGCGAGCACGGAACAAGCTGGCGGGACCTCCACCTCAAAATGTTCTCGTACCCTAAGCCGGTCGTTTGCGCATTCGAAAAGTATGGAATCAACGCCGGTGCTGCGCTTGCGATGGCATGCGACATATTGATTGCCGGCGAAACAGCCTTCATCCAGGTGGGTGAAGTTCAGCAGGGTGCCATGGCGCCGATGAACCTGGCCTGGTTCAGAATTAAGACCACCGAGCAGATCCTCGCGCGGCTGGCGTTCTACGGTGATCGGATTGCAGGTCCGGATATGTTGCGTTTGGGGCTCGCGGCGGAGTGCGTCGCCGACGATCAGGTGTTGGCCAGGTGTCGAGAGGTTTGTCAGCGATTCGCTGAGTTTCCGGCCGGCGCAACGGCGCGCATCAAGCGCGGCATTATTGAGCAGCGCGGGATCCACGATCCGGAAGCATACTTTCGCAAGCCGTCATCCAATGCACTGCTTGGCGCGAAGATGGTGAAATGATGGTGGGCGGCTAAAGCCCAAGCACCTGCTTGGCGATGATGTTGTACTGAACCTCGGTTGCACCACCCGCGATCGTGTAACCGCGATGATGAAACATCGCGCTGGCCACCATGTCGGCGTAGTCCGGGCCCGCTGGCCCGCCTTCGCGCAAGGTCGAGTCCAGCGGCTGGCCGTAGCAGCCGATCGCTTCGTACATCAGGCGATCCATGTCCTGTACCAGCTGGCTGCCTTTAAGCTTCAGCATCGACGGTTCCGCACCGATGGCGCCGCCAAGGTCGAAGCGAGACAGCAACCGCAGCGCCGTGGAGTCCAGCGCCCAAAGGCGCAGTTCCAGCTCGGCCATCTGCTTGTACAGGCCTTCGGTAAACATGACTCCCCGTGTGGTCTCAGCGCGCGTGATCTCAATGATCTTTCCAAGCAGGCGCCGATTTTCGGCAACCCTGGATACCAGCAGGCGCTCGTTGCCGAGCAGATTCTTAGCCACGGTCCAGCCTCGGTTTTCCTCTCCCAGGCGGTTCGCCTTAGGCACCCGCACATCCTCGAAGAACACCTGGTTCCACAATCGTTTGCCGTTGAATGCGACCAGCGGCTCGACGCTCACCCCGGAGTGATCCATAGGAACGAGTAGAAAGGTGATGCCGCGTTGTGGCTTTGCCTGCTGATCGGTGCGAACCAGCATGAATATGTGGTCGGCCACCTCGGCCGCACTGGTCCAGATTTTGGAGCCGTTGATGACATATTCGTCGCCATCGCTGTCGGCCCTGGTTGTCAGCGAGGCGAGATCGGATCCGGCACCCGGCTCGCTGTAGCCCTGGCACCAGGAAATATCGGCGTTGAGAATCCTCGGCAGGTAGTAATCTTTCTGCGCCTGGCTCCCGTAAGTGATGATCGCAGGGCCCACCATGGAAAAACCAAACCCCTGCAGCTCCGGGGCATGCGCAGTTTTCATCTCGATATTAAAGATGTGGCGCCGCACCATGCTCCAGCCGGTGCCGCCAACTTCTGTCGGCCAGTTCGGGGCCGCCCATCCTTGCGCGTTGAGGGTGCGGGTCCACGCATCCTGATCGGTTTTGTCGATGGGATAGCCGAGTCGGACCTGTTTTGCCAGAGCGGGATCGAGATGGTCAGCGACGAACCCGCGCACCTCATCCCGAAACGACTGGTCTGCCGCTGTGAGCTCGAATTTCATAGGAGGAGGATGCTATACCTGCGTCATTAGTTGAAGCACGAGATTCGCAATGTTGACGGCAAAGCGCATCGCCAGCAGAACGGCTATTGTCCTGGTCGCTTTGCTGGGTCTGGCTGCGTCGGGAATGGGCCTGCATCCCAGGATTGTCTCTGCAGGAAAGCAAAGCGCTGTTGGAAGAGCTGTGGTCATACGCCGCGCTTGATCAGAACGTCTGGCGGCAGACCTGGCAGCCGGACGATCTCATCATCTGGGACAACCGAAGGGTGTTGCACCGGCGGGATGATTTCCCCGCCAGCGAGCGCTGCCTGATGAAATGCTGTCAGGTGCTGAGCCGCCATGCCGGTTAGAACAGGGTCCAGGGCTACAATTCATGATTCTTCTGACTCAGACTCAGTGTTTCCTTTTCGAAAAGCTTCATACGATGCTTTTCCCTCGTCCTGCCAGTACTTCTGGAACGTTTCATCGTCAGCCAGTGCCGACACATTCTCGGATTCGAGGGCAGATTCATCAGGTTTGCTTCGCTTTTTACGTTTCCGACCGGAGCCACTGGAACCGAAACCGAAAAAGAACTTTGCCAGAAGGAAATCGTGGGAATACCAAACATCTCCGCGAGTGTGGCATTCC
>JAYGEV010000374.1:0-6054 GCA_046582225.1 Pseudomonadales bacterium | reverse complement strand
GCGTTCTCCCACCGAGGCCAGAGCAAAACCCTGGGTTCGTGCCGAGGCAAACAGGACACCGTCGCTGGCGACCACGGCTGTGGTCAGCGCCGGGACGTTTCTCAACGTGTATTCCAGCCGAGGGTCGTCCTGATACTCGGGATGCTGAAGCTGAATGTGACCACTGAGCAGGCGTGCGCCGTTGTCGATCATGAGTCTGAAGGTGCCGTCCTGGGCCGAAATGGAGAACACCAGCATCCAGATTGCGAATGCGATACCGCCGGACGTCAGCCACGTGCGGCGGCCGTTGCGCCAGAGGTTACGCCAGGCGATCCGCCAGACGTTTATCCGGGCAACCTCGCGCTGCGATGCGACCTGTGGTTGAGAACTGAGCGATGCCTCTGCCATGGCTATTCCGCGCGAAGCGCCTCCACCGGCCGAAGGCGCCGAATTCGCAGCGATGGCAACAAAGCCGCCAGCTGCGTGCCCACCAGCATGATGAGCGGGGCGGAAAGAAAAGCCTCGGCGGAAAATGCCGGATACAACCGGCTGGACACGTACAGCTGATCGGCCATTTCTTCCAGTGCGTCGCCCATGTAGATACCAACGGATTGGAGCCAGAACACCAGCAACGCAGCCACGCCGATCCCCGCGCCGGCTCCCAGCAACCAGACAAAGAATGCCTCCCATTGCACCATGGCAATGATACTCCAGGGCCGCATGCCGATGGCGAGCAACATTCCGAACTCCCGGGTACGCTCAAAAACCGTCATGATGAAGCTGTTGACCACGCTGAACAGAACCAGCACCTCGATGATGTAGAAGAAAATCTCGCCACCGAGCTTGTCGATCTCGATGGCCTGCCTAATCTCCGGCATGACATCACCCCAGTGCCGCACCCGCACCTCAGCGTCGTTTTCGAGTCGCGCTCGCAGATCACGAACCACTTCTTCGCTGGCGCCCAGTTCGTCGGTTCGAATCGCAAACCTGTGCACCTCGTCGCCCAGCCCGAATGCGTTCTGCACCGTGGCGATGGGCACCCAGAGCATGCCTCGATCAAGATCGACGATTCCGGATTCGAAGATGCCGACCAGATTGACCACCATGGCGGCAACTCCACCCTCCTTGCCGGCCCCCAGCAAAACCAGTTCGTCACCGATTGCGACCCCAAGATTTCGGGCCAGCACGGAGCCGATGATGGCCTCATCGGAGCCCAGCATTTCGCGTCCCTGGATGATCGTCTTCAGAAAACGCACGGTAGCCCGTTCGGCGGAAACGTCTACACCGACGATGCGCGCACCGAAGCTTCGCTCGCCCGCAGACGCCAACGCGAACGCCTCAACCCGCGGCGCAACCGATACCACGCCCCGGGTCGCGGCGATTGTCCGTTGCAATGTTGTGGCATCCTCCAGGGTGTCCTCAAATCGCCCGCGATCAAGGTGTTTCGCACTCTCAATCTGGATGTGGCCGCTGAGCAGCGAGGTCGAGTTCTCCATCATCTCGCCATACACACCCAGCTGCATCGCCTGGAAGAACACGACCAGCAGGACCGCAAAGGCGATGCCACCGGACGTCAGCCAGGTGCGACGGCGGTTGCGAGCCAGGTTCCGCCTGCCGACGCGCACCAGCATGCTCAGGAGCGATTGCTTCTCCTGGCTCACCGGCAGACGGGCGACAGCCTCGCTCACGGTCGCGATCCAGCCTGCAGAGAAAACAGCGTGAACAAACGATCGTCGAGTTCCACGTCGAAGTCCGCCGCCGCGTAATGCAACTCCGTGTAGTTGTCAGGTTCATCCAGCTTGGACATGCGCATTCGAGTGCCGAACGTGCGCCCGTCCAACTCGCCAATCTCGAGTGTTTCCATTCGTTTCAGCGCCTGCATGCTCTGGTCATAGTATGTCTGCGAGAGCAACACGTGGTCGTCGCGCAGGACCATTTCCTCCTTCCCCCAGACTACCGGCGCCTCATCGTGTGGAACGGCTTCGATCGTGTAGATGGTGTGACCGTCCTGCTCTGAGGTGTCGATAATCTTCAGGTCGTACATCTCCAGCAGCTTGTCGGTGCGGGAAAGATCGTTATACGAGAAATCCGATCCTGCCCAGCTTTGCGACATCAGGCTGAACGGCAGGCGAATGGTTCGATTCAACTTTGGCGAAAAGGTCCACATCTTCTCGCCCTGTTTCAAGGTCGCATTGCCAGCATCTTTGGCGGGTGCGGTAAAACGAATCAACGCATCCTTGCGGCCGCGTGTCCACGCAACCAGATTCGACGTTCGCTCCCAATCGGGCCGGTGGATGATCATGCTGAGCTCGGCGTATGAGGTCATACCTCGCGTCAGATCGATCGCGCCAGCGACCAGTTCGCGCGCAGTTACCATGGCTTGTGAATCGGGGTCAGTCTGGCCGGCATCCGCCCGACAGAATCCCGCCAGAACTCCAAGTCCGACCAGCAACCACGACACACCCGGCATCGGCAATCGGCCAATCCACTGCATTGACAACACTCTCGTTTCAGGCAAAATCTATATTCGCTCTAATTATTGACTCTGTCAAAGTTATAATCGCGCATGTCTCTCCGTGAACGGAAAAAGCACCAGGTACGCCAGGACATCTTATCCGCCGCGGCCGAACTCATCGACCAGCACGGATACGAGCATGCACGGATGCGCGAGATCGCGGTAGCCGCACACGTCAGCTATCAGACCCTCTACAACTACTTCCCGACCAAGGCGCTCATCCTGCAGGCACTGCTCATTCAGGACGTTGCGGACATCGCCGATGCCGTCGACCGGCTCATCGACGATTACGACGGCAAGCTGCTGGAGACCCTCAATGCGATCAACCGCATCCGGCTCGATGTGATTTCCCATCGTGACAGGGATCTGTGGCGGGTGGTGTCCATGGAGCTGATCCGCAATCAACGTGAGGCGGGACACATCTACCAGCTCATCGACGCCGCCGCGCATGAAAAGTTGCAACGGCTGCTGAATCTTGCCCAGAGCGCCGGTCACCTCGATGCATACGTCGACACAGAATTGCTCGCCGATACCCTGTTCGCGCTGAGCCAGCACGCTTCGACCTACTACATGATGGAGCCGACCACCTCCAAGACGGCGCTGCTAAAAACCCAGTACGACCAGACCGTACTGCTGGTGACGCCGTACCTTCAGGCATCGTAGATCTGGTACCGCCGGGCTCAGCGCCCGCGGCGATTGGCAAGGGAAATCACATTATCTCCGCTGATCACATCCTGCTTCAGCGAAAGGGCGATCTCCCAGGTATAGGTAGTCGTGCCATCACGCAGGAAACCGCGAAAACCAATGCCGCCGGAAACCGCGAACAGCGCAAAGGTGACGTAGGTCGTAGCAGCCTCGTTCCACAGCAGGCCAAGGTTTGGAGGGCTGTCGAGCTTCGCCGTTCCCGCGTACGTTTCAGCCAATGTCCGCACGCTGATCTCGTAGGTGCCGACGTCGTTTGCCGCGATCCGCACCGACATGGCCCGGGCACCCACTTCCTTAATATCGATTTCGGCTTTGACGGTGTAGCCATCCCCGTATTCGCTGACCTCCACCTCGCAACTCACACCCCGGCCCAGACTCTGGCCCTCTGCCAGCAACAAACCGCGCCCCAGCCAATGCCCCGGCCGAAGCAGCATCAGTTAGAGATGTCCATGGCGATGTCCACGATCCTGCCAATTGGGTCGAGGCAGCGAGCGGTTTTGTTGCGCGCGTTGTTTACGTAGCTGGATACCGGAATGGCATCCATCGCCACGGGCAGACAGGAATCAAAGAGCTCTTCGAGCTCGGGCGTTTGCACGGTCGGGTCGAGCCAACGATGTGCATCGGTCATGCTCAGCATCACCGGCTGGCGGTCGTGCACAAATTTCAGCCGCTCGTTGGCGGGGCAGGTGAGCACCGCAAAACTCTCCAGCAGTTCGCCGGATTCGGGATTGCGCCAACGATCCCAGACACCTGCGAGCAACAGACCAGGATCATCCCGGGCGGTGAGATAGTACGGCAACTTCTGGCTGCCGCTGCGCGCCCACTCGTAAAAACCACACACTGGCACCACGCAGCGTCGCCGTTTGTATGGCTCCCTGAAGGCCGGGCTCTTCTCCACGGTTTCGGACCTGGCGTTGAACATTGCGTACTTTGCCGACACTTCCTTGGCCCAGTACGGAGTCAACCACCATCGCATCGGCACAAGCTCCGGCCGCTCATCGTCGCCAACCCGAAGCACCGTGACCGTTTCGGTGGGAGCGGTGTTGTAATTGTCTGGACCAGGGTGCGCCATCCCGACCAGTTCAATCAGCAGATCCGACAACGGGCTCGCAGAGACGTTGAAGCGACCACACATCGTTCACACCTGTTGGTAGCGGGCTGCCGGGCCGGTGATTCTGTCGTTACCCATGCTTTCCCAACTGCCAGCCGATGGCGTCGAGCGCGCCGCTGGCATAGTCGACGGCCGGCTCCTCGAGCTGGGTCGCCATGGTGTCGTTCCAGCGGTTCAGAAAGCCGAACATCGCGATCACCGCAACGATCTGCACGATCTGTCGTTCGCTGAAGTGGTCTCGCAGGCGTTCAAAGTGCTGCGGCGCAGCTTCGTTGGGAACCGCTCCCGCGGCGAGTGCCAGGCCAACCACCGCGCGCTCGGAATCGTTGTAGGCGGCGCTGGTCTCAAAGTTGAGGACGTCGTCGAATTTGGCCTGATCCTCCCCCATCCGGTGGGCATTGTGCGAAGTGTGGGCCTGGCAGTACCGGCAACCGGCACTGACGCTGCAGGCAAAAGCGATGAGCTGCTCCAATCCCGGCGCCAGGCCCGCGTCGGCATCATCGAGCTGGGGTACCTGTGTCCGCATCTGTTCCATCACCGTCTCAAGATCACCGCCGAATACCACGTTGACCAACATCATGAATGCCACCGGAAGCTGAGGCATATGTGCCATGGTCAACATGCTGTTCGGCACAAAACCCATGGTGGCCTCGGCGCCGCTGAAGACGGAGGCCAGAGCCGGCACATCCGTTCTTGATCTTGGTTCAACGTGACTCATCACGAATTTCCTTTCTTTGCTAACCCGACCCTTAGAATCGCCACAGTTTACCGGTTTGCGTTTTTACCTTCAGTCGCTGAGCATGATGCGATATCGGCTCAGGGCGCTCGAGACACGGATGACCAAGCCACCAGTTGCGCCGCGGATACCACATACGTTCTCCCACCACGGAATCACCATTCAAGATCCGTACCACTGGCTCAAGGACGAGTCTTACCCGGACGTCCAGAATCCCGAAATACTCGCCTACCTCAACGCTGAGAACGCTTACTTCAACGCCCAGATGGCCCCCAATCAGCCGCTTGTCAATGAACTGTTCAAAGAAATCAAGGACCGGCAACCTGTGGAAGATGCGTCGGTTCCATATCGCAAAGGAGACTACTGGTATCGCTGGCGCTTTGAAGCCGACGCACAGTACCGCCAGTGGCTGCGAGCGCCCCACCAAGCTGGACTGGCGGCCGCGCCCATCGATCCTGCAAGCTGGCAGGTGATTCTCGACGAGCCGCAGCTGGCAGCCCAGCACGAATACTTCACACTCGGCGGCATCGCCGTGAGTCCCAACGGCCGTTATCTGGCGTGGAGCGCAGACACGAGCGGCGCGGAACGATTCACGCTGAACATAACCGATCTTGAGAACGACATGCTGCTGGACGAACCCATCGAGCAATCGCTGGGCAGCCCGGTGTGGGCGGCAGACAATAGCCAGCTGTTTTATCTCGTGGTGAATGAAAACTGGCGTCCCTATCAGCTGCGCAAACATACGCTCGGAGAACCGCTGACCAGGGACCGCGTTATTTACGAAGAGCCGTCCGAATCTTTTTTTGTCGGTGTCGACAAAACCCAATCGGAATCGTTCATCCTCATCACCAGCGGCGATCACGTCACCTCGGAAGTTCGCTACCTGCCGTCGAACGATCCCGCCGCGCAACCCATACTCATCAGCGCGAGACGAGAAGGCCACCAGTACCATGTAGACCATCGCGAGGGCTATTTCTACATACTGACAAACGACACACACAAAAATTT
>JAYGEV010000280.1:0-4974 GCA_046582225.1 Pseudomonadales bacterium | reverse complement strand
GTATCGAATTAGCCTTTACGGGACGAATAGACAATTATATTGGAGTATTCATTTCGGGCTTCTGAATTGAAGGCAGTGTTGCGTTCATCGAATCTGAGTACACGTCACCTTCTGGTTTTAAATTTGCACTACCTGGACAGTCAGATACTAATTACAATCTCTCTTTGTTCTATGAGAATTACGGTTTCTCTGCTCGACTAACATATCGCTACAGAGACCGATGGCTTGATGAAACAGAAACAGGTGATGTTTTTGGTCTCGATGCAGGTGTTTATTGGGATACACAAGACCGTCTTGACTTGGCGCTACGTTACAACCTTGAAGAACTAACCGGTTATCAAGCCGCTATCTTTGTTGATGTGAATAATCTCACAGACGCAGTCGATCTTCGTTACTCAGGAGAAAAATGGAACCCAAACCAGTCTGAGTCCTACGGAAGACGGTTTGTAGCTGGAGTTCGGTTGAGCTTCTAAAAAAGAACCAAATTTCCTTACTAGGCCTTCAGAAAGTTTTGCTTGAGGGTCTTCCTTGAGGATAGAGCGCCAGATCCGCATACGTGCGTTTGAGGTTGGTGCTCTTTGCCTCGATCTTTCGCGATCGCTTGAGCTCCGAAGCACTGATGCGGTCAGCGCGGAATGACAGGCAAGACGATGTACGAGGCCATGTCTTCCCGGTGATAGACCGTCTGTTGCGCGGTCAGTCCGCGCGTCCCCTCCCCGAACGGCTCACCGCTGTTCAGATTCCGATCGAAGCGGGGGAAGTTGCTCGAGCTGACCTCGAGGCGGATCCGGTGCCCGGGCAGGAAGACATTACTGGTCGCCCACAGATCGATGGTGAAGCGATAAGGCGTCTCCGGCTCCATCAGCTTCGATGATTCCTCGGACTCGCGGTAACGCGCCCGGATGATTCCATCGAGGAGATTGCGCGCATAGCCGTCGGGATGGACGTCCACGAGTTTTGCGGTGAAATCGGTGTCGACCGCCGAGGACGATGCCCAAAGTGATACGGTCACAGGTCCCGTGATTTCGAGCGGCTTCTCGAGCGGATCCGAGGTGTAGACCAGCACGTCGTTCCGCTCTTCGACGGGTCGCTGGTCCTGCACCCCCATGTCGATCGTGAGGTTGTTGCCGCCGAGCGAAGGTACGGGGTCCTCAGGGTCGTACAGATAGGTATCGGCTGGTTCGTCGCCTGGAGGCGTGGTCTCCAGGGCCCCATCACCAGACAGGGAGTTCGCTCCCTGCTCACTGTGCAGGAAGTAACGAACTGGACGCATCGTCGGTGGCGGCCAGTCGGAGAGCTGTTGCCAGCGGTTCTCGCCCATCGTGAAGACTGTGACTGGAGGCTCGTCCATGACCCCGTTGGCCCTGTCCTTAAGCCAGTAGTCGAACCACCTAAGGAGTGTCTCGTTCAGGTCGATCAAGGCGGTCGGTCCGAAGTCGATGTCCCCCGTGCCTCGAGAGGAGGGCATGTGATAGGGCAGCAAATGACCCCAGGGTCCGATGATCAGCCGCTGGCCGTCACGCGCGCTGGGGAACTCGCTCTTCGTCTTGATGCTCTGATAAGCGCTCGGGGCACCCTCGCCGAAAATGTCGTACCACGAAGTGACGTGCAGCATCGGAACGCTGACGCTCTCGGCGTGCCGGTTCACGTTCGCGCGGTGCCAGTATTCCCCATCTTCAGCATGCTCGATATGGTCGGCAACGTAGGGCGCGGTCTCCTTGAGCAGATCGCCCCAATCTTTTATCGGCAGGTGGCGATACCACTCATCGGTGAGTTGGGTGAACGCGTTCGGCCCGAAACGGCCACGCCGCGGGGCGAAGTCGCCTCCGTCGACGTACCCCTTCATTGCCTCCATCAGATCTTTGCGTCCCTGGCGCTTGAGGGTGTTGAGTCCCTTGAAGATCGCATAAGGAATCATCCAGCCCCACAACGAGGCGCCGCCGCTATGGTAGATCCAGCTTGCGTGGTAGTCGGACGAGGCCGAGACCGGGGCCATCGCCTGAAGCGAGGGCGGCATGGGGTCGTTGCACGCGATCATGTACTGCGTAAGCCCCAGGTAGGACTGGCCCGTGGTCCCGACCCTGCCGTTGGACCAGGGCAGTCGGGCGGCCCACTCGACGGCGTCGTAGCCGTCCTCGATCTCCTGAAAAATCGTGTCGTAATCTCCCTCGGACTCGAAGCGTCCTCGACAATCCTGAATGACGGCAACGTAGCCGTAGCGCGCGAACAGCTGCTGCGGTCCGTTGGGATCGTCCACGCCCTGCTTTCCGTATGGCGTCCGGCTCAACAGCACGGGAAAACGTTCATCGGTGTCGGGACGCGCAACGTCCGCGAAGAGTGTCACACCGTCGCGAGTCTTCATCGGGACGTTGGTCTCAGTGACGACCCCGTATGGGCGTCTTGCGGGAACGATCATCTAGGTCTCCTCGTGGGTCCAGCGACAATCATACGCCCGGGATGAGAGTTCCGTATCCTCGGGAAGGAGGTGAGATGGCCCCTCTGCGCGAATTTGAGCCAGATGCTGACGTGCCCTGACGAACTGGCTTATTGATAGGATGCAATCGAATTAGAACGTGTTTGAAAATTGTCTGTTTTGGATGCACGATACGCCGCGCTCCCCCGAAAGGAAGCGGTGAAAAAGATTGCCGCGCCGGGGAAATCCGACAGGGAGAAAGCTTTCGGGTGCGTGACAAAATAGTCGGTGAATCCGAACAAACCCTGCACCAGATCGCCAACCGCCACGTCTGGATTATTGGAACGGACCACTTGCCCGGCGGTGAGCGCGCCCGGCGTCAGCGTGACCGTGCGCGACGGTGCTGCGGTCAACACCCTAGACGTGGGTGGGTACGGGCCAGCCTGTCGTGCTGGTTTGGCGTGCGCGGGTTAGAGCAAAAACTCATCGTAATCATGATTGTTTCGCTCTTATCTGCTTGCGGTGGCGGAGGTGGCGGCTCAAGCAATGCAACAGCTGCTGCACCGGAGCCAACTGCACCAGCCCCAAGTGCAGGGCCAACAGTTACTGATGGCTGCGAAACCAGGGATAATATAATTGAGGGCAATGTACTCGCCTGCACACTGAACCATGACGGACTTGTTAGAGAATACTTGATTTTCATTCCCGACAGCTATCGGGGGGATGTGCCTGTACCGCTGTTGTTGTATTTTCATGGTTACACCGGCACTGCCAATAATGCACTGCGTACAATTGATTTTCGATCCCTGGCAGAACAAAACACTTTTATTCTTGTCGTGCCACAGGGAACATTGCTTCCAGGAACAGGAGAACCCCACTGGGCTATAGGTGGCTGGTCAGCCTCAAGCACCACCGATGATGTCGGGTTCACAGATGCCCTGCTTGATAGGCTCGCTGCAGACTATGTCATCGACTCAGCTCGCATTTATTCCACCGGCATGTCGAATGGCGGAGCCATGAGCTATCACCTGGCTTGTCAATTGAGTGACCGAATTGCAGCAATTGCATCAGTGACAGGTTCCTTTACACGTGATGTGCATGCCGCCTGCAACCCCATGCATGCCACACCAATTATGCATATACACGGCACTGCAGATACGATTGTTCCTTTCGATGGTGACAATGAGAGACTACCGATCGATGAAATCATGGACTTCTGGTCCCAGTATAATGTGTGCGATATTGAACCTACGACCACTCCGTTGGACGATACCAATGGTGATGGCAACTCAGGAGACCTTATTACCTATTCAAACTGCCAAACCGGCGTTGAAGTTCAGCTCTACAAAATGACCGGAATGGGACATACCTGGCCGGAGCTCGCGGAGGAGGATCAATTTGGCCGCGATGAGGATATCTCTGCTACACAGGTTGTCTGGCAGTTTCTGTCGCGGTTTAGTCTTGACGGTGAGGGCTAATAGCACAACGTCTAAATGGCAGCTAGTGGCCGAAAGCGGGCATCCGTAACCAATGCCAGGAGCGTCGATTTCGTCTGCTTTCGGGGGTATAGCGGCCAACCTTAGGAACAGCTCTCGATACCTGCTTTGTGCCCACTCCGGTCACTCACCAGTCAAAAGAAATCACCTGTACCAGTGTACGGGTGACGGCGGTTCACAACCGGGACAGCGGACTATTTGCGGTGCACAAGCCTATTTCCGAGAACGATCTTAAAGGGCATGATGCCGTAGTATCGGCAGCGGAGCACCGACATGCCACCCGGGATCATCGAATCCTTTTTCCTAATCTTCTTCGGAGCCTCAGTGCTGGCTGCGCTGGCTTTGTTTTCGCGGCAGCCACTGATCATTGCGTATATCGTCACCGGTTGTATGTTTGGTCCACACGCGCTTGGCTGGGTAGACGATCCGAACCTGTTGGTCGAAATTTCGAGGATTGGCATCATCTTCTTATTGTTCTTGATCGGCTTGGATCTACCCCCAAACAAGCTGACGAGGCTCCGCAGCTCCATTATCACGGTCCTATTGAGCTCCCTGGTTTTTTTTGGCGTCGGCTTTGGCGTCCTGTACGGTTTTGGCTTCAGCCGCGGCGAGGCGGTAGTCGGAGGCGTCGCCGCGATGTTCTCGAGCACCGTCATGGGGCTGAAACTGTTGCCCACGACGGTGTTGCACCATCGGCACACGGGCGAGGTTGTGGTCAGCTTGTTACTGATGCAGGACTTGATCGCGGTGGTAGCACTCATTGTGATTGCGGGTTACGGCGGGGATGCGGAAGAAACCGCCATCAACATGCTATTGGTTCTCGCCTTGTTGCCGGTGCTGGTCGCCCTCGCCTTTGCTGGCGCGCGTTACTTGATTGTGCCACTCATCAAGCGATTCGATGCTTTCCACGAATTCATTTTTCTGCTTGCGATTGGCTGGTGTCTGGCACTGGCTACGCTTGCCCACAGCGTTGATCTCAGCTTCGAGATTGGCGCGTTTGTGGCTGGCGTATCGTTAGCAAATTCGCCGATTGCCCATTTCATCACGCTCACGCTCCGCCCGCTC
>JAYGEV010000268.1:0-5124 GCA_046582225.1 Pseudomonadales bacterium | reverse complement strand
GTTGAGATAGTTGTACCTGCCGTGCCTGCGCAGGATATCCTTTGCCCGTGCCAGGCGTTTGGAGGCCTCGATCGTGCGTTCGTTGACGTTGGTGCAGATGACGCAGCGCTTGATGACATTGGACGTGGCGTGTGCTTTGGTGTTCGGCACGCAAACTTCGGGCGGGTTGGATGGGGAGATTGCGGGCCAGCCGTTGTCGAGGTGTACGGCGTAGGCGGCAACGAACATGGTCACCGCAAGGGGTATGGCCACCAACCGTGTTCCCAGACCCACCAGCAGCAGAATGCCGCCGAGAAACTCGGTCCATGACGCCAGAAACCAGGACAAGCCGACCGGCAGTACGTTGAACGGGAATGGAAATTCTTGCTGAGAGAATGCGAACCAGTTTTCCCCTGTCAGCTTCTCCCAGCCGGCCAGAATGAGCACCGGTCCCAGGATCAGTCGCATCAGAATCGACGCCACGCCGTCGAAGTAGCCGACGAGATTTGTCAGGCGTTCATACCAGAATCCGGTGGCTGCTATCATGGTGCCCACGCGTTTCCTCGTTTAACCCGTTTTTAGATTCTCGCTCAGGTGATGGTTCCCGACCGCAATCAATCAACTTGACATGAAAAGGCTGCGTTGAACATGCGGATCGAAGAGTTGGTTGATGAAATGGGTGCGACCAGCGATCGCCAGCACGCGCTGTCGCTTGCCGCCAGGCTGGACCCTGACGCTCCAGCGGACTGGCGCAATCTCGCCGCGGTGCTTGCGGCACACGAAACCGCGCCATTAATTGGCATCGGTGGTGGCCAGGGCGCTGGCAAAACGACACTGTCGCGATTGCTGGTATCCGCGATCCAACTCTCTGGGCGGAGTGCGGTGGGATGCTCTCTGGATGACTTTTATCTGTCGCGAAGCGCGCGCGAGGAACTTGCCCAAACCGTGCACCCACTGTTTGCAACCCGTGGCGTCCCGGGCACTCATGATCTCGAACTGGCGCGCGCAACGCTGACCGGGTTTACCCGAACACAAACTACCCTGCTGCCTCGATTCGACAAGGCTCATGACAACCCACTCGCGCCAGGTCGATGGAACGCGATCGCGGGGCCCGTTTCGCAGGTGGTATTCGAAGGGTGGTGTGTAGGCGCATCGCCACAGCCCGAAGCACAACTCGTGCAACCGCTGAATCAGCTCGAAGCCACGGAGGATGGCGGGGGCGAGTGGCGCCGACACGTGAATCAGGCGCTTGCTTCGGGTTATCGGGAACTGTGGAGCCGGATCGATTTCATGATTTATCTAAAGGTCCCGAATTTCGCGGCGGTTGCGCGCTGGCGAACCCGGCAGGAACATCAGATCGCGACGAACCGGCAGATGGACAGCGTAGCCCTGCAACGATTTCTGGCCCACTACGAACGATTGACGTTGTGGATGCTGGAAACCATGCCTGCCCGGGCAGATCTTGTGGTGGAGTTGAATCCAGACCACAGCGTTGCGAGAGTGGTCATTGAGCGGTCCTGAAGTGAGGTTCCAGTTCATCATCGGTTCAGTTGCGCTCCCTTAAAGTGCGCCCCACACGAAGTCCAGTGGAGTTGCACAATGTTGACAGTCAGATTTTTCAAGCCGGCACTGCTGATCGGCCTGCTCATGCCGGCGCTGACCATGGCTGATACATCCTATGATCGCGCTGAGGTGGTTGCCGTGGAGCCACTCTATGAGACCGTGACCTACGAGATCCCGCGCGAACAGTGCCATATTCAACGCGTTGCGCATCGGCACAAAGATCGTCGCGCATCGGCTACCGGGCCGATCGTTGGTGCGATTATTGGCGGGGCGCTGGGAAATGCGGTGGGCCACCACAAACACAACAAACAGGTGGGCGTCGTTGTGGGTGCCATCCTGGGCGCCAGTGTGGGCGCCGACATTTCGCGCCGCAATCGCGGCGACTCGGGCCGCGTGAGCTACTCTGACGAGGAGGTCTGCGAGGTGGTCAAGGAGATTCACGCCGAAGAACGGCTGCTTGGATATCGAGTGACCTATCAGTATGCCGGTGAAACCTACATCACACGCATGGACCGCGATCCAGGGCCGAGCCTGCGGGTGCGCGTACGCGTGACGCCGGCTTAACGCGCCGGTTGCGCTGTGACGTGTGTAGGTTAAGAGAGATTGTTTTTGGGAGTACAATGCACGCTGTAGTGCCAGAGATTTTGGTCGCATGAAAGTGCCCTCTTGTACCAGGTGGCTAGTCTGGTTGGTGCTTGTACTCCCGTCTTATTCGCTGGCCGCCGGCGCCGACTTTTTCGAGACCGCCGATCGGCCGGCTCAATTCTCGGCTCCCGCCGCAATTTCGCTCGAACAGGCTGCTGGCAAGGTTCGTCGCGAAACCGGCGGTCGAGTGTTGTCCGCCACGCCAACGGAAAAAGCTGGAAGGCGCGGGTATAGCGTTCGCGTTCTTCTCGACGGTAAACGCGTGAAGAAGGTGTTCGTAGACGCACATGCCTCGCCGTTGAGACGCTAGCGTTCCTCGAAGTTGAATAGCAGAGGTTAGTCGATGCGGATTCTGGTTGTAGAAGATGAGCAAATTCTGCGCGAACAACTTTCAGACAGGTTGAAGAGTGCGGGCTACGTGGTGGATTCGGCGAAGGATGGCGAAGAAGGTCTGTACTTTGGCCAGGAGTACCAATACGACGCGGCCATCGTCGATCTCGGCTTGCCCAAGTTGAATGGTATCGATCTCATAACACGGTTGCGCGGGGAAGAACGCCGCTTTCCGGTGCTCGTACTCACCGCGCGAGGGAACTGGCAGGACAAAGTTGAAGGCCTTGAAGCAGGAGCCGACGACTACCTGACGAAACCCTTTCAGATGGAAGAGTTGCTCGCGCGGCTCAACGCGCTGATGCGCAGAGCCGCCGGTTATGCATCTCCGCTCATTACCGACGGCGATTTGAGCGTCGACACCGCTAAGAAAGAGGTACGGGTGGAACAGGCTGTGGTCGAGCTGACCGCATATGAGTACAAGGTGCTTGAATATCTGATACTCAATCCGGGCCGGGTGGTTTCAAAGACAGAACTTACCGAGCACCTCTATGAACAGGATTACGATCGCGACAGCAACGTGATCGAGGTCTTCGTCGGTCGCTTGCGCAAGAAGCTGCATCCGCTCGATCCGATTCGTACGGTGCGCGGTCAGGGATACCACTTCAACGCGGAACGCCCTGGTTGAAAGCGGGCATTCAGACCCGCCTGCTAATCACCACCACCCTGGTGCTAGGTACTTCGCTGACGCTTGCGGGGGTCGTGCTCGATCGATCATTTCAGGCCAGCATTGTCGCTGGAGCCGAAGAGCAGCTCCGGCTGGTGATTTACTCGCTCATGGGCGCCATGGACGATTATGGCGATGGCATGCGCTTTGATCTCGATTTCCCGGAACCGAGGCTCAATCAACCCGAGAGTGGCCTGTACGCCGTGGTGGACAATGGCGATGGTGATCAGCGCTGGCGCTCGCCTTCGGTGGTTACCACGGGTGTCGAGTTTCCCAGCGACCCCGCGGCACTCAGTGCGGGGGAATTTCGCTTCGAAACCGTGCGTCAGGGTGCGGTGGAACGCTTTTTCCTCAGCTATGCGGTGATCTGGGAGGACACCGATGAATCTCTGCTGACCTTCCGGGTCGGGACCGATCAGGCTCCGTTTCGTGGCGCCATCCAAGGCTTTCGGCGCAATCTGTACGTGGGTCTAGGTGCGGTAACCGTACTGTTCATGCTGGCCCAGTACCTGGCCGTGCGTTGGGGCCTGATGCCGCTTCGAACCATGGCCGGGGAAGTGCGCGAAATGGAGGAGGGCCACCGGGAGCAATTATCGAACCGGTATCCCACCGAATTGCGCGGCCTTGCGCAGAATCTTGATCGCTTTGTGGCCCATGAACAACGCAGCCGGGCCCGCTACCGCAAAGCTATGGAAGATCTTGCTCACAGCTTGAAGACCCCGCTTGCGGTGATACGCAATGCGCTGGGGGCCACAGCGCCAGCCGAGCCTGCGTTGTTGCAGGATCAACTGGATCGCATGGAATCCTCCGTGACCTACCAGTTGTCGCGGGCATCGGCGACCGGACCGGTAGTGGTGGGCCGCAGTGTGAATGCGGCACATCTGGTTGAGCGGCTGGTTCGCGCGCTGCAGGCGGCCTATTGCGACCGGGGAATCCAGGTGCTACAGACAGTGCCCGAGGCTCTGAACCTCCGTGGTGACGAACGGGATCTGATGGAGATGTTGGGTAATCTGCTCGAGAACGCATTCAAGTACACGGCATCATGCGTTCGAATATCGGCTGAACGACGCGATGGGGTGTGCATCTGCATCGAGGACGACGGGCCGGGTATTGAGCCCGCGCTCCGACGACAGGTTCTCAACCGTGGCACGCGGGCGGACCAGGTGCAATCGGGGCAGGGGATCGGGCTGTCGGTTGTGGCGGAACTGGTCGCGTTGTATGAGGGTGATCTGAAGATTGGCGAGAGCCCGCTGGGGGGCGCGCGGATTCTGCTCGAACTGCCGGGGTGATTTCGGACTGAGCGTGGACGTAGAAGAATCAGTCGGCGGCACTGGGTGATTCTGTGCGACCCCGATTAGTCTTCCATCGCTCTGGTCAATGCGGCGAAAAATCTTGCCCGCAGCTCGTCACATCCTTGATGCTTGGGACCAAGTACGCACCAGTCCCGGGCGAGTTCGAGGGGGTCGAGGGCCGTGTGCTGCCGGCCCATTCCGGCGTTCATCTGATCGACTTGAACCTGCAGTCGAAGTTCGCGTTCGGTGGTCGGTGATTCCATCCCTGCGAGCAGTTCTGCACGGATGGCCAGGGCCCGCAGGGCGTCGCGCGGAACGTCGTTTTCGAGGCAATCCCGGCGCGGATCGAACAGTGGATCGGGGACCGACAGAGCACCGGCGTCGCCGGCCGAGCGGCATCCAGCCTCCTCAACGCCTACCGATTCGTCCCAGCGCCGAAGCTGGTCGAGTTGGGCGCGCTCGGCATCGCGTTCCTGCATCTGCAGGATCTCGCGGTGACTTCTCGAGAGCTCATCGAGCCGACTCTGCAGCCCGCGACGAGTTCGTTCCGGTAACAACGACAGGTCTGCGAAGCGGTTTTTGAATTCCCGC
>JAYGEV010000250.1:0-2515 GCA_046582225.1 Pseudomonadales bacterium | reverse complement strand
CCAATACGATCGCCCTGCCTCGGGGATCCTTCAGGTTCAAGGCGATTGAGCGTTTACCCCGGTTGCAGTTGGCGAACAGCGCCGACATCCCAGCCCGATAATTGACCGCCGTGCGCATCGTGTCGCCGGCGCCGATCGTCTCGACCTTGATCACCTCGGCGCCCTGGTCGGAAAGCATCATGGTCGCAAGAGGACCCGACACCACAGAGGACATATCGATGACACGATAGCCATCCAGCGGACCTTTCATCGTTGTCTCCCGATATTGCCCGGGCGGTTTGGAGCCCGTGGCCGGTGCATTGCATCCTAGATTAATTGTCCGCCCAATGGTCAGAAGATGGGCGATGCCCACAGATTAGGTATGATCAGCCCTGGGGGACAGATGGCTCATAGACCGCGACCTGCCTGCGATGGCGACGAACCGTACGCACCTGTCCCGGGTGCGCGGGCTTCCGACCAGATATACCGTAGCGTTAGCGACATTGCGTGGCAGCGTTCAATACACGCTGCCACCCGCTTGCTCGCCGGGGTGATTCCCACCGCGACCAGCAAGGATCTGGAGTTCGAGCACCGCTATCGACGCTACGTGGCGGAGTTCGGTGAAGCGGATTCCGACGTCACAATCTCGACCTTTTCCAAGTCCGGGACGACCTGGAGTCAGATCATTCTCTACCAGCTGACCACTGCGGGTGACATGGGCTTCGACCACCTGTTCGATATCTCCCCCTGGGTCTGGTACTCGGCGATGCGTAAGGTCCGGCCCGCGATCACGCCGGCACCAAGGATTCTGAAGTCTCACGATGACTATCGGCGATTTCGCGGTGGGCGCCGCGGACGATTCATTTTTGTTGTCCGCGACGGCCGTGACATGTGCGTATCGCTGTTTCATCACCGGCGCGATTTCAAGGGTTTCCAGGGTACCTTTGAGGAACACTTCGACAACTTTCTCTATAACACCGAGTACAACTGGTTCGATCACCTGCTTCCCTGGATGGAGAACGCGCATCAACTTTCGATCCGCTATGTGAGGTTTGAAGATCTGAAGCGCGACTTCGACAAAACGGTCCTGGGCATTGCCGAGTACTGCGGCATCGAGGTAGATCAGGCGACCATGGAACGCACTCGGGAGCAATGCCAGTTCGCGGCGATGAAGCAACACGAATCGCAACTCGGGCCGCGCAATGCGCACTTCGAGGGAGTTTCGGACAGCCCCCACATCGTGCAGCAATCCGGCCGGTTTATCCGCCGTGGCGAAATTGGCGATGGCATGGCGAGGTTGAGTGAAGTGCAGCAAGCCGCCTACCGGGATCGATTTGATAGCAGCCTTGCTGGATTCGAACTGCTTGCTGACTATCGATGAGCGAAAACCTTGCGCACTGGCCTCGCATCGCGAAAACCTGGCGTCTCGTTGGGCCACCGCTGCGTCCATCGCAACACGATCTTGAATTTTTCAATCGCGCCGTTGAGCGCCGCAATCCACAGCGCGTTGTCGAGCCCGTTCGTGCACTCATTCTGGGCGTAACCCCGGAACTGTTTGGGTTGCGATGGCCTCAAGGCACGAAGGTGTGCGCATTGGACGGCTCGGCACAGATGATAGCGGCGGTATGGCCCGGGCCGGCTGGCTCGGCTGTTGTCGGGTCCTGGACGGCGGCCCCCATTGCAGACGCCTCTCAGGATGTCATTGTCTGCGATGGGGGATTTGGATTGCTGAGTTATCCCCAGGGGCAGCACTCGCTGCTCTCGGAGATCCGGCGCCTGCTGGTGCCGGGCGGGGTCTTCATCGTACGCCTGTTCGCGCCGGCCGGTCTGACCGGCTCTGTAAGCGACATCGCCCAGGACCTGGAAGGTGGACTGATCCGCACGCTGGACGTGCTGAAGCTCAGACTGTGGGGCGCCCTGCACCGCGATCGCGCATCCGGTGTACGTCCGCGCGATGTCGTCGCGAAGATCGACGAAATTTCCGGTGGTGTGGAACAACTTGTCAGCAGCCACGGTTGGCCTGCGGAACACGTCGCTTCTTTGGAACTGCATCGCAACAGCGACGCCGTCTATCATCTGACCGACGCCGCTGAACTCATCGCGATGGCTGAAGCCTTGCCCGGTTTTGAGCGGCAGTCTGTCGATTCGGCTGACGACTCGATGGGTGTCTGCTGCCCGGTGGTCAGTCTGCGTCGGTGCTGATTTCAGACCCTTCGTGAACCGAGGGGAAGAAGTCAGACGTGAACTCCTCCTGCTTTCCCCCGGGTGCTACTACAACCTTATCGACCTGAAGAATTCGCAGCGGCGTTGATTCATCGTTCTCTGCATCCCGGGCCGCCCGCAACGCGTGGAGGATGTGACCACCGAAGCCGGCTGGCGGCGCTTGCGTGCCCATTATTTTGCCAACGTCAGCCTGGTGGATCGGATGGTCGGGAAGATCACCTCGGCACTTGAGCGAAGCGGGCTGAGCGAGAACACGGCGGTCGTGTTCACCAGTGATCATGGAGACCAGATCGGCGACCACGGCATGTTGGAA
>JAYGEV010000224.1:0-5600 GCA_046582225.1 Pseudomonadales bacterium | reverse complement strand
ATGCAGACGGCATGCTGATCACGCCCGGGTTCGTCGATATTCACACTCACTACGACGGGCAGGTAACCTGGGACCCAATGCTCACGCCCTCAACCTGGCACGGGGTTACGACCGCCGTATTCGGCAATTGCGGCGTCGGCTTCGCGCCCGTTGACCCTGCTCAGCGCGAGTGGTTGATCGGCCTGATGGAAGGCGTAGAGGACATACCTGGCACCGCACTGCACGAAGGTATCCAATGGCAGTGGGAAACATTCCCGGAGTACCTCGACTACCTCGAACAACACAATTATGGTCTGAACATCGGCACTCAGGTTCCCCACGGTGCCGTTCGCGCCTATGTTATGGGCGAACGCGGCGCGGCCAATGAGCCCGCCGATCAGCAAGACATTGAGCGCATGGCCAGCATCGTCAAAGAGGGGATCGAGGCCGGCGCATTGGGATTCTCCACCTCGCGCACCATCGCCCATCGCGCCATTGACGGGCGCAACGTGCCAGGAACCTTTGCCGCCGAAGACGAACTCTTCGGCATTGGCCGGTCGATGCCCGCGGGCGTATTCGAGCTGGCGCCTGCCGGCGTTACCGGGGACGACCTCGCCCTGCCGGACAAAGAGGTCACTTGGATGCGTCGTCTGTCACTTGAAACAGGCAGGCCGGTAACCTTCGCCCTGGTGCAGTACAACGCCGACCGTGACCAGTGGCGCCAGATTCTGACGGCTTCAGCCGCCGCCGCCGCGGAGGGTGCACAACTGCATCCGCAGTGTCACGGTCGACTGGTGGGGGGCTTACTCGGACTGACAGCGCGACATCCGTTCGAGCGTCTACCCGGGTTCTCGAAACTCAAAGGGCTGTCACCTGCCTCCCAGGCTGCGCGCCTGGCGGATCCAGCGCTCAGGTCTAATCTGGTGACGCAAGCGCAGGAAAAGGGGATCGCGCACAGCAGCCTGGTTGATTTTCAACGCATGTTCCCGATGGAGGACCCGCCCAATTACGAGCCCGATGCCGAGGACAGCATTCAAGCCATGGCCAACAGGTCCGGAGTGTCTCCATTAGCAGTCATGTTAGACGTGATGCGAAAAAATCAGGGCCGACAGCTGTTGCTGCTGGGCCTGTTTAACTACACGGATGGCAATCTGGACGCAGCCAAGGCCATGCTCGAGCATCCACGCAGCGTGATCGGACTCTCCGATGGTGGTGCCCACTGTGGCGCGATCAGCGACGGCAGCACGCCAACATTCATGCTCACCCACTGGGCGCGAGACCGAAAGCGTGGGCTGCTGCCGCTGGAGTTCGTGGTCAAAAAGCAGACCTGCGATACCGCTCGGCTGTACGGACTGAACGACCGAGGGGTGCTGGCACCCGGCTACCGCGCGGACATCAACGTGATCGATCACGCAGAACTCGCGCTGGAACCCCCCGAGATGGTGCACGATCTGCCGGCGGGCGGCGGGCGCTTTGTGCAGAAGGCCAGAGGCTATCGAGCAACGTTGGTATCCGGCGAGGTGGTCATGCAGAATGGCGAGGACACGGGCGCCCGTCCTGGGCGGTTGATTCGAGGTAGTCAGGCTTTGTAAAGAGCCCGGGCGAACGCCAAAGCCAATCGGCGCTCGAGCATGTCAGAATGCTGCCGCCAAAGCCGTGCCCAGCCCGAGTTTTGAAGGACCTTGCGTGACGAACAACAGCGACCCCGACACCATCGGGGTGCAGATCGTGGCTGCGAAGATGCGGTAGAAACGCAGGAGTAAAGCCGAAAAAGGTATTGGGGCTCACCGGCAGATCGCGACCACGATGGAATCCGAAGCCCGAAATTACGATGGTGGGATAGATGGTGGCAGAGAGGGAGGGATTCGAACCCTCGATGGGGGTTACCCATACTCCCTTAGCAGGGGAGCGCCTTCAGCCACTCGGCCACCTCTCCGTAGAGTTGGCAAGTGTAACGACCCCTGCGCCTAGGAGCCAGAGTCGCCGGAGGAACGGACGGATTCGTCTTTCTGTTCCTGCTGAATGCGTTGGTAGATTTCTTCACGGTGAACGTCAATGTCTTTGGGCGCGTTCACGCCGACCCGGACCTGATTTCCCTTCACCCCGAGTATTGTGATCGTGACCGCATCACCGATCATGAGGCTCTCCCCCACTCTTCGGGTCAGAATCAACACGCCCAGAATCCCTTCATGCGCGCCTTTGGTTTCATCATCTCGGCTTCACGCTGGTGCCGTATTCCTTCACGGCCGTGTATTAAGCGTAATAGGGATTTCAGGATTTGCAAATCCCGTCAGTCTGATTCGGCAGGCTCCTCAGCGAGTCCAAATTCGCTGTGAATACAACGGACGGCGAGTTCGAGATAGCGCTCAGCGACCACAATCGAAATCTTGATCTCTGAAGTCGATATCATCTGTATGTTGATGCTTTCCTCGGCGAGGGCATCGAACATTCGCAGCGCCACGCCGGCGTGTGAACGCATGCCCACGCCGACGACCGAAACCTTCGCGATCTTGTTGTCACCAGACAATTCCCGGGCGCCGAGTTCCTTGCGGACCGGTTCCAGACAATCCAACGCAGGCTGGAAGTCATTTCTCTTGACAGTAAACGTAAAGTCCGTCAGTCCGTCGGCACCAGTATTCTGGACGATCATGTCCACGTCAATGGGCGCTCTACCGATCGGCCCAAGTATCAGCGACGCGACTCCAGGCACGTCGGGAACGCCCGACATTGTGATCTTCGCTTCATCGCGAACGTAGGCGATGCCCGAAACAATGGGCTGTTCCATGTTGTTGGCCTCCGTAGTTATCAACGTCCCGGGCCCGTCCTTGAAGGTCGAAACCACGCGCAGCGGCACGCGGTATTTGCCGGCGAACTCAACTGAACGTGGATGCAGAACCTTCGAGCCAAGACTGGCCAGCTCCAGCATCTCTTCGAAGGTTACCCGCTGCAGCCGTCGCGCGTCCTCGACCATCCGCGGATCCGCGGTATACACGCCGTCGACATCGGTGCAGATCTGACACTCGTCGGCCTGCAGCGCCGCGGCAACCGCAACCGCCGTAGTGTCCGACCCACCCCGTCCGAGGGTGGTGACATTGCCTGCCTCATCAACCCCCTGAAAACCTGCGATCACCGGTATTACATCGCTCTGAAGGTCCTCTCGCAGTCGTTCGACGTCAATGTGCTCGATTCGGGCTCTGCCGAACTGGCCGTCCGTCCTGATTGACACCTGATCTCCGAGATATGAACGCGCGGCGCAACCGATATCGGTAAGCGCCATCGCGAGCAGCGCGATCGTGACCTGCTCACCTGACGCCAGCAGAACGTCCAGTTCCCGTGGGGACGGACGCGCAGACATCTGACGGCCGAGATCCGACAGACGATTGGTCTCGCCACTCATGGCAGAGACGACGACGAGCACCTGGTGTCCGAGTTTCTGGAATGACTTTATCCGAGCTGCTACGGCCTGAATGCGCTCAACATCGCCAATGCTCGTACCGCCATATTTTTGAACCACAAGCGCCATGATCGAATCACGCGAGACGGGCGGCAAGCCATTCCGGGACCGCCCGGAGCGCCTCACTTAAAGCGGCCGGGTCGTTGCCACCACCGGCGCGAGCCATGTCCGGTCGACCACCGCCGCGCGCACCAACCTGTGGACCCACCAGATCGATGATCTCCGGAGCCGTTACCCGCTCGATCAGATCTTTGCTGACACCTGCGATCAAACTGACCTTTCCCTCGGCAACATGGCCCAGAACGACCACCGCGGAACCAAGCTTGGATTTGAGCGTGTCCAGGGTCTGCAAAAGCGATTTTGCTTCGCCGTCGACTTCGATGCAAAGCACATTGATACCGTTGATCAAAACAGCCTGCTCGGCAAGATCAGACCCCTTGGTCGCTGCGAGTCGTTGTTCGATCTGTTGCAGCTCTTTGATCATGCGTCGATTATCAGCGACAACGGTGCCAACTTTATCCCTTAGATTTCCACGGTTGGCTTTCACAAGAACTTCGACGTCTTCGAGAAGCGCCTCGGTCTCATCGATCAAATTCAGCGCGCCCGGTCCCGTGACTGCATCGATGCGGCGCACCCCGGCCGCTATTCCCGTCTCGCTCACGATCCGGAATACTCCGATATCTCCGGTACGTGCCACGTGCGTGCCACCGCACAATTCCACCGAATAATCCGCGCCCATGCTCAGCACACGGACCTGATCGCCATACTTTTCCCCGAACAGAGCCATCGCACCGCGTGCTATAGCTTCGTCGTAGGAAAGTTGTTCGGCGGCCACCTCGGTATTACGTTGTATCTCGCCGTTTACCTGGGCTTGTACCCGTTGTAACTGTTGCGGGGTTACCGGCTCCGGGTGGGAGAAGTCGAAACGCAATCGATCAGGCGCCACCAGCGAGCCTTTCTGTTGCACATGAGTGCCCAACTCGGCACGAAGAGCGGCGTGCATCAAATGTGTGGCGGAATGATTGAGTTCGATTTTGCGACGTCGCTCGGCGTCAACCTGGGCCTGAAGCCGCGTCCCAACCGCCAGCGATCCTGCTTCCACGCGCCCGAGGTGCAGGTGCTGGTCGCCACCCACTTGAGTATCGGTCACGTTGAACCGGCAATCCTCACCTGCAAGCAATCCGGCATCACCCGTCTGGCCTCCGGATTCGGCATAAAAAGGCGTGCGATCCAAAACCACGATTCCGGTACTGCCGGAATCCAGCGACTCGACGGGTTGAGCATCATCGGCGTACAGACCTACGACTATTGCGTCGCCTGTCACTCTTTCGTATCCGGAAAATTGAACCTTGCTGTCCGTGAAGATGCGCTGGCCGACGCTGGCGGAGAATTTGGCCGCCGCACGTCCACGGTTGCGTTGAGCTTCCATCGCAATCTCGAAACCCGCCATGTCGATGGTGAGCTCGCGTTCGCGCGCTACATCCGCAGTTAAATCGGTTGGAAAACCGAACGTGTCGTACAGCTGAAAAACGACATCCCCCGGGATCTCGGCGCCAGAAAGCTCCTGAATCGTACGATCAAGCAACTCCATGCCCTGGGAAAGCGTTACCGCAAATCGCTCCTCTTCACGCTGCAGCACCTGGACAATTTCACCCTGATGTTCGGTAAGTTCCGGATAAGCCTCGCCCATTTCGCGGGTGAGCGGCTCCACCAGTTTGTGAAAAAACGGCTCACGGATGTTGAGCTTATACCCGTGTCGCAAGGCGCGTCGGATGATGCGCCGGAGCACATAGCTGCGAGTCTCGTTTCCAGGCAATACCCCATCCGCGATTAGAAATGCGCTGGACCGAATGTGATCTGAAATGACCCGCACCGACGGATTGGCCAGACTCGCGCGCGCGTCGTTGATCTCAGCGAGCGCGCCGGTAGCGCTTATGAGCAAGCGAAAAAGATCAATCTCGTAGTTGCTGGGCACGCGCTGCATGATCGCCGTGATGCGCTCCAATCCCATTCCCGTGTCTACCCCGGGGTTTGCGAGCAAATCCAACTCGCCGTCGGGCTGACGGTCATACTGGGGGAACACCAGGTTCCAGAATTCGACATACCGATCACCATCTTCGTCCGGTGATCCCGGCGGGCCGCCAGCAACATTCGGGCCATGGTCATA
>JAYGEV010000134.1:0-2127 GCA_046582225.1 Pseudomonadales bacterium | reverse complement strand
TGCGTACCGGCCACCTACTTCTGCTTCGTTTTCGCTATCTTTGTTTTCGTTATCGTTAATGTGCGACGCCCCAACTGCCGCTGGAGACTACCAGAGCCGGCCGCTACAAAGCGACTCCTCGACTGGCTTTCGCGCTCGAGTTGGGAGTCCCCGCCGCGGATCAGGACGCGTCACCGATCAGCTCGGGAGCGGCGGTCCATCCCAGCGCTCAAGCGTCGCGAATTCGGCGACCGGTTTGCGGCTTAGTCTGGTCAGTTGCTTGACCGGCTTGCCGAGCGGTATGAGTGCGGCGATCGCGATGTGCTCGGGAATACCCAGAAGCGCCTTGGCATCGTCTTCCCGGCCGGCAATGAAAGTCGTGAGCGTGCCGCCGTATCCCTCATTGCGGGCGGACAACAGAATGTTCCATACGAACGGATATATAGACGCGCCGGAGATGACGCCAATTCGATCAAGCTGCGAATCAAACGACGCGACTACCGAGAGGTCCAACAGCACCATCAGCAGTACCGGCGCTGCCAGAACCTGGCGTATGAATGCCTCTGGCGGTTCGACCGCCGCAATCTGATCTTCGCTGAGCCGGGTCTCATGAATGGTGTTCCAGGGCGCCTCGCCCGCCTGTGCTTGAGCCGCGTAACGCTGAAACGTGGGCACGATCATCGGCAGCATGGCCTGGCGGGTTTGTGAATCGCGAATGACCAGCACGCGCCAGCCCTGCCGATTGCCTCCGCTGGGCGCAAAACGCGCGTTTTCCAGAATGTTCGCCAGCGCTGCGTCCGGCACGGCCTCATCGACAAATTCCCGGGCCGCAAACGTCGTTCGCATCACGTCGTAAAGTTCCATGATCCCCTCTCCTCCTCTCTCTCTCCGAGTTGAACTAGTTGCTTGACAAGACGCTTTGAGAAACAATACGTGCTTGTGTGTACGGCGCAAACACCGGCCACAAAATCGGTTCAAATCGATTCAAAAAGAGGCTTGATATGGAAGATCAACCCCCCGAAGTCCTGATGCGCGGCCTCTTGCGAGCATACTACTGGATGGACGAGAGCTTGCAGAATGGCCTGCAGCAGGCAGGCTACCAGCCACGAACCCGCACCCAAACGATGATCCTGATCAATATTTCCAACGGTATTACGCGGACAGCCGAGCTCGCCCGGGTATTGGGCGTAAGCCGTCAGGCAATTCACCAGCAGATCAACGAACTGGAACGCGATGAGCTGATCACACAAATACCCGATCCCGAGGACCGCAGGGCGAATCGTATCGTGTTCAGCGAGCGCGGCTCACAACTCATCAACGCTGCCCTGGTGACTTTGCGCCAGTCGGAACAGGCACTGGCAATTCGCCTAGGGTATGAGTCTGTCACCCATCTGCGCCGCGCTCTGATGGCGGATTGGGGACCCGTTATCGGCGAAAAGCACCCTCCGGGTCGAAAGCGCTCGGTGTCCGCGTCGCGCTGACGGCCAACCCGCACTCAGGCGCGCGCCTGGCGCTATGGCGGTGAAGCCGGTCCTTGCTCGGGATACAACTCATCCAGAGGCCGCGAGCGACCGTCGTTGCCGACCATTCGGCAGTGAAGGCGCTTGAGCCGTCTGGGTTCCGCGACCCCACATGCGTGAGCAATCACGCCGACCTCTTTCTTGACTGTCATCGCGTAGTGGCAAACACGCTCTGCCTTGTCCTCTGGTACAAGGCCTTTCTGGAGATCAGGGTTATGGGTGGTAATGCCGGTAGGGCAGGTATTTTTGTTGCAACGTAAGGCCTGTATGCAACCCAGCGCAAACATGAAGCCACGAGCGCTCACCACGAAGTCAGCCCCGACACACATTGCCCAAGCAACCTCCCCGGGAGTGACCAGTTTGCCGCTCGCGATCAGCTTGATACGCTCGGTGAGCCCAGATCTGGCGAGCATATCGGCCACCAGTGGCAGACTCTCTTTCACCGGCAACCCCATATAGTCGATCAGGCTCATCGGTGCGGCGCCCGTACCGCCATCTGCACTATCGATGGTGATGAAGTCCGGCGCAGTTTCGATGCCACGCTGACGGACAAGGTCGAATAACTCCTCCAACCAGCCGTACGCACCCATCACACATTTAAACCCCGTTGGTTTTCCTGTTACCGATC
>JAYGEV010000589.1:0-16932 GCA_046582225.1 Pseudomonadales bacterium | reverse complement strand
TGGTGCAGGGGACCCTGCCGCTCTATGGCGCGGCACGGGACAGGGCGGAATGGATG
Source organism: Pseudomonadales bacterium (assembly GCA_046582225.1). Classification (GTDB taxonomy): domain Bacteria; phylum Pseudomonadota; class Gammaproteobacteria; order Pseudomonadales; family Azotimanducaceae; genus JAYGEV01. Next base: position 16,876 of record JAYGEV010000589.1, on the reverse strand, counting down.
GCGGCCGGGGATGGCTGCGCGCGGGCGCAGTTCCTGCTCATCCTGATTGCCTTCTTCAGCCTGATGACCGCCTTCGCCACCTCGGACTTTTCGGTCGAGAACGTGGCCCGCAATTCCCACACCCTGAAACCAATGCTCTACAAGCTGAGCGGGGTATGGGGAAATCACGAGGGCTCGCTGCTGCTGTGGGTCATGATCCTGGCGCTGTTCGGGGCGATGGTGGCCACCTTCGGCACCAACCTGCCGCCCGGCTTGCGGGCGCGGGTGGTGGCGGTGCAGGGGCTGATCGGGGTCGGGTTCCTGTCATTCATCCTGTTCACCTCCAACCCGTTTCTCAGGCTGAACCCGGCGCCGGCGGAAGGCATGGGGCTGAACCCCGTGCTGCAGGACCCGGCGCTGTCGTTTCACCCGCCGTTCCTCTATCTCGGCTATGTCGGGTTTTCGGTCGCCTTCTCGTTCGCGGTGGCGGCGCTGATCGAAGGGCGGGTCGATCCCGCTTGGGCGCGCTGGGTCCGGCCGTGGACCCTGGCGGCGTGGTGTGCGCTCACCATCGGCATCGCCATGGGAAGCTGGTGGGCCTATTACGAGCTTGGCTGGGGCGGCTGGTGGTTCTGGGATCCGGTGGAGAATGCGTCGTTCATGCCCTGGCTGGTCGGAACCGCGCTCATTCACTCTCTGGCGGTGACCGAAAAGCGCGGCTCGTTCAAGAGCTGGACGGTGCTTCTTGCCATCACCACATTTTCGCTGAGTCTGCTGGGAGCATTTATCGTTCGCTCCGGCGTGCTCACCTCGGTGCATGCGTTTGCGGTTGATCCCGAGCGCGGGCTGTTCATTCTCGGGTTCCTGGTGGTGGTCGTCGGTGGCTCGCTGTTGCTGTATGCGAGTCGTGCGGCGGTTATTGGGTCGCGGGTACGGTTCGGGTTGTTGAGCCGCGAAGCATTCATTCTGGTGAACAACATTGTGCTGGTCATTGCCATGTCGCTCGTCGTGTTGGGCACCCTGTACCCGCTGGCGTATGAAGCGGTAACCGGCGGTGGCAAGATCTCCGTGGGGGTTCCCTACTTCAACGCCGGGTTTGTACCGTTGATGCTGGTGCTTGCAGCGGCGCTGGGCGTGGTGCCTGCGCTGCGCTGGAAGCGCGGCGACTGGCGCGACATGCTGCGGCGCCTGCGCTGGATGGCCGTTGGTAGCCTTGTTTTAGGTGTCGGCATTCCGCTGCTGGTGGGTGGGGCGGTCGTATGGCAGGTTGCGGTGACGCTGGTGCTTGCTTTCTGGATAATTGGTGTACACGGGCGCGATCTGTTGATGCGCTTGCGTGTGGGGCTCAGGCGAATCCCGCTGGGCTATTGGGGAATGCTGGCTGGGCATGTCGGGTTTGCGTTTGCGCTGTTGGGTGTGGCGTTCACCACCCAGTTGTCGGTGGAAAAGGATTTGCGCATGTCGCCCGGGGAGGTGGTGATCGTACGCGACGTCGCATTTGAATTTGTCGGCGTAGGCAGGGTGGCTGGGCCGAATTACCAGGCCGAACGCGGTACCTTCAGCGTATTGGAGGGTTCTACCCGGATTGTGCTGCAGCCGGAAAAAAGGCGCTATCTTGCTGGGGGTAGCGTCATGACCGAGGCGGCCATCGATGCGGGTTTTACGCGCGATCTGTACGTTTCTCTCGGCGAATCACTGGGCGATGGCGACTGGGCTGTGCGCATTCAGGTGAAGCCCTTTGTGCGCTGGATATGGTTCGGTGGATTGCTGATGGCATTTGGCGGCGGTGTGGCGGTGTTCGATGCGCGCTATCGGCGTTTGCGCAAGCGCCTGGAGGTTACCGCCGGAGCGGAGACGGTAGCGTGAACCGGGCCAGGTTGTTCGTTCCGCTGGTGGTTTTCGCGTTGATCGTTGGCTTCGGCTATGCCGGTTTCACGCTTAACGACCCCCACATACTTCCCTCGGCCTTGTTGAACAAACCCTTCCCGGAATTTTCCGCGCCGGTGTTGGGTGAGGTTGGCCGAGTCGCAGGGCGGCAACAGTTGCTTGGCTCGCCGGTGCTGGTCAACGTGTGGGCGACCTGGTGCCCAACCTGCAAGGCGGAACACCACGAACTGATGAGGATTCAATCCACCACGAACCTGCGCATCGTCGGCGTGAACTACAAGGACGACCCGGAACAGGCGCTCAGGTGGCTTGCGGATTATGGCAACCCCTACGAGTTCACGCTGCGGGATACCGATGGCTCCCTGGGGGTGGAACTGGGCGTCTACGGCGCACCAGAGAGTTTTCTGCTCGATGCTTCGGGGATCATTGTTTACAAGCACGTTGGGGACATCAATGCGCGCGTGTGGCGCGACGAAATTCTGCCGATCATCGAGCGTTTCGGGATCGATCTTAGTGGCTAGGCTCGTCTGGATTCTGCTGCTCGCAGTGGCGGTCGAGGCGATCGCCGCAGGCCCGGTGGATATCTACGAATTTCCAGACAGCGCCACCGAGGCGCGCTACCGGGCACTCATCGCAGAGTTCCGCTGCCCCAAATGTCTGAACACCAATCTTTCCGGGTCCGACGCGCCCATTGCCAAGGACCTGCGCCGTACGGTACATCGATTGCTGGTTGGCGAAGGAATGGAGAACGCCCAGATCCGCGGATTTCTTCAGGAGCGGTATGGTGATTTCGTACTGTATGACCCGCCGTTTCGACCCGATACATGGATTCTCTGGCTGGCGCCGTTGCTCGGGGTCCTCGTTGGCATCGGCGTTTTGATTCGTGTCGTTCGTCAGCCGGCCGCGGTACCGTTGAGCGATTCGGAACACGCGCGTCTACAGGCCATACTGGAAGACGAATGAGCTTCTGGATAATCGCCTGTCTGATGATGCTTGTGGTTGTGTCGCTGGCGGTCTGGCCGTTGGTAAGGGCAGGTCGTGGTGAACGCGGTCGCACCCGCCGCGCGGAGACGGTACGTGCGCTCTATCGTGATCGACTCACCGAGCTTGATGATGAAGTTGCCCGTGGGCACCTCGCGCCCGATGCGCGCGACGAGGTAGCCGAAGAGCTGGGCGCCGCGCTTCTGAACGACTACCCCGACGATCGGCTAAGGGCCGGAGCCGCGGAGGTTCGCGATGCTGCGTCGCCCCGGGTTGCGCTGGTGGTGGCACTGTTGTTGCCGGTGCTCGGGCTTGGTCTTTATCTTTCCGTGGGAGAGCCCGGTGCGGATCGAGTGATCGGTGCGGAGGCGCTGCTGGGATTGAATCCCGAAACCGAGCGTGACCAGATCGCGATGTGGCAGAGCAGATTGTCAATGCGCGTGCAGGCCAAGCCCGCGGATGCCCAGAGCTGGTATCTGCTCGGGCATGCGCACCTGCAACTCGCTGGTTATCAGCGGGCGGCCGAGGCGTTCGCAATGGCCCACGCACTGCACGGAGTAGATCCCGGCATCGATGTATATTGGCTTCAGGCCAGGTATCTGGCCTCGGATGGGGCCATCGACGCGACTACCCGCGGTATCGCCGAGCGGCTCCTGCAGAGCACGCCCAATCAGCCCATGGTGCTGGAAATGCTGGCCATCGATTCGTTTCGGAGCGGCGAATACCGCCGCTCGGTGGAGTTCTTCAATCGGGCGTTGGCCGGCAATCTGAACCCTGCTCAGCGTGCAACCCTGGCGCAGGGTCTGGCGCGCGCGCGCGCGCAACTGGGCGATATGCGGCCCAGTCTGGACGTGGCGGTTTCTGCGGACGGTTTGACCCCGCCAGGCGCCACGCTGTACGTGATCGCACGTCCGCCGGGCGGCGGGATGCCGTATGCCGTGGTGCGGCGTCCAGCTGCGCAGCTGCCGGCGTCGGTGCGCCTTGACGATGCGGTGAGCATGAATCCGGCTCAGGAGCTGTCCAAGGCAACCCAGGTTGAGGTGGTCGTGCGGCTCAGCCGATCCGGTTCGCCCATCGCGCAGCCAGGGGATTGGGAATGGCGCTCGGCCACGGTGGATCTGCCCGGCCTCGAAGGCCCGTTGAAGCTCGAGGCGCTTTTGCGCGCTCCGGAACCCGCCGTCACTTCTGGCTGAACCGCGGATAGCCTCGTTTCGCAACGCCGAGGTGATGGGAGAACGAATGCCTGGGATCGCGGTCCAACGCAGTGCAGAGTGCCTTAGTTCTGCCCGGCAGGGAGCAATAACGGGGATACGCATGAGTGCAAATATGGGGTTCGAACCCGCGGTGAGCTTGACCGAGCAGATCGCCGATCACATCGGACAGCAGATCATCACCGGGCGGCTTGAACCGCAGCAGAGAATTCAGGAGTTGAAGATAGCGGGCGACCTGGGCGTATCCAGGGGCTCGGTGCGCGAAGCGCTGCTCATTCTTGAAAGCCGCCATCTCATCGAGATCATTCCGCGGCGCGGCGCGGTGGTCAACGGCTTGGAGGCAGGCGAGATCACCAACTTCTGCGAGCTGTATACAGACCTGTTGACGTCGTTCTTGGGCAAGCTTGCCTGCGAGCGGGGCGCAAATTACTCGCAGTTGCGCAATGCGACTGAGGAAATCGGTCGTGCCGTGGAAGAGCAGGATCTGGAAACGCTGCTCGGCGCCTGCCAGGCATTCATGGACTCGGGTTTTCCGCTGGCCAACAACTTTTACCTGGCTTCGGTTCTGCGCGGTTTGAATCCAGCCGGGTTACGCCTCGCACATATGGCGGCCTGCCATTCCGACTACGATATGCGTGATACCTTGCGTTACCACCACGCGTTGCTCGATGCGATCGAGCGTCATGATGAGGCGCGTGTGCACGAACTCGTTGGCGCCTACGGTCGTCGACAGGGGCACCTTGCGATTCGCAGTCTTACCGGATAAAGGCGGATGAAATTGTGATTCCCAGGGTGTTACGCTGATCGTACATTTGCTTTAGACTAGCCGCCTTTGCAACCTTAGGTGATCTCACTCGCTACATGCGACTTAAGCAGATCAAGCTTGCTGGTTTCAAGTCATTTGTCGATCCGACGACCGTCACCCTCCCCAGCAATTGCTGCGCCGTGGTGGGTCCGAATGGCTGCGGCAAATCCAACATCATCGACGCCGTGCGCTGGGTCATGGGCGAAAGCTCAGCCAGACTGCTCCGTGGCGAAAGTCTCACCGACGTTATCTTCAACGGATCGAGCACGCGCAAACCAACCGCCGTTGCCAACATTGAGCTGATCTTTGATAACGAGGATGGCCGTATTGGGGGTGAGTACGCGGGCTTCACGGAAATCTCAATACGCCGTCAGGTAACCCGCGACTCGCAGTCCGGCTACTTTCTCAATGGAAACAAAGTCCGGCGCCGGGACATCATGGATGTATTCCTGGGCACGGGCTTCGGCCCTCGAAGCTACTCGATTATCGAACAGGGGATGATCAGTCAGCTGGTCGATGCCAAGCCCGAAGATCTGCGGCGCTACCTCGAAGAAGCAGCGGGCATTTCCAAGTATAAGGAGCGCCGGCGGGAAACAGCTAACAGGATCAAACACACCCGAGAAAATCTTGAGCGGCTCACCGACATCCGCGAGGAGTTGGGCCGCCAGCTGGACCACCTCAAGCGTCAATCCCGCGCCGCCGAGCGCTATCGAGGTCTCAAAGACGAAGAGCGTAAGCTGACCGCAGAACTGCGAACCATCCGTTTTGTGGTACTGGATTCAGAGCTCAAGCTGCGCCAGCAGGATATTCAGCGCTTCGAGGTCGATCTCAGCGCCAGGCAATCCAGACACCAGAGCATCGATACCGAGATCGAAAAGAGCCGGCAGCAACACTCCGATGCCAGCGACGAATTCAATCAGGTTCAGGGTGCCTACTATCAGCTTGGTGCAGATATCGCCCGCATTGAAGAGGCCATTGCGTTTAATCAGGAACGGGTCAAACAGCTGGAACTCGATCTCGGTTCTGTCGCTCAACGTTCCAACGAGAATGGCCGACAGCTGCAAATGGATGAAGCGCAGATCAGCGAGCTGAAAAATCAGATCGGCTTGCTGCTGCCCAGGCTGCGGGACGCGGAGATCGTCGATGTCGGAATTGCCGAAAAGCTCTCAGAGCTTGAAGAGCGGAATCGGCAACGGCAATCTGCCTGGGATGACTTCAGCGCCCGGGCGGCGGAGAACGAACGCGAAGCGGAAGTTCAGGCGTCGCGTGTTGAGCACCTCGATCAGCTTCTGCAAAGGCTTCGCAGCCGTCATGACCGACTTGGAGATGACGCCGAAGGCGTTGCCACCTACGCCACCGACGACGTCGATTCCCTGGCCGCCGAAATCACGGGCATTGAATCGCGCCATCACGGATTTGAGGCAGATATCGATCGTTGCATCAAGGATCTCGCCGCGGCAAGAGAAGACGTTGTAATGCGCGAGCGGATCGTGGAGGACGCGCGTAGTGAAGTCCAGGTGTTGCGCCACCAGCTGGCGAGCCTGCAGGCAGTGCAACAGGCGGCGTTGGGTCGCGATGAGCGCACGGCTAGCGAATGGATAGAATCCGCGGGGCTTGCGGGCGCTCAGCGGCTCGGTGAGGCTTTGGCCGTTGTGCCGGGTTGGGAGCGAGCCGTGGAGGCGGTCCTGGGCGATTATCTGCAAGGTATTCGAGTCGACGATCTGGTGGGCTTTCAGACTGGATCGCAGCGTTGGCCCGACGGCGGCGTCACGCTGGTCGAGACGAGCTTCGAGGCCGAAACTCACGGTGAGCTGCCTGGACTCGCCTCGCTGATTCGCAGTCAGGAACTGCGGCTGGGTTCCCTGCTGCATGGCGTGTTCGCGGCGGAGTCCAGCGACGTCGCATTTTCCCACCGCTCGCGGCTGCAGGCCGGACAAAGCATCATCACGCGCGAAGGCGTCTGGATTGGCCCCGACTGGATACGTGCGATGCCCAGCAGCGAAGACGAATCCGGGATTATCCAGCGCAGCCAGGACCTTGAGACGCTAAGTCTTCGCGTCGAAGAAGCTGAGCGTACGCTGGCAGATTTGCAGGGGCATGTTGTGGAAGGGCGCAGCCGCGCCAAGCGGCTCGAGGTTTCCCGCGAATCGCTGCAGGCGGAGGTGAATTCGCTGAATCAGCGGCTTGGCGAGATGAAGACTGTGCACGGCGTGCGCCGAGTGCAGATCGAAGAGGCGGGTGCGCGCCGGGACCGTATTCATAGTGAGCGCGATGAGCTTGACGAGCAGATCGCCGAAGAGGCCGCGCGATCAGCCGATGCGCGTAATGCGCTGGTAAATGCTGAGCGCGCGCGGGAACAGCAGACGGGAGAACGTGAGCTGCTCAAGCAGCAGCGCCACAGTTCCGAATCGGAATTGACGGCGGGTCGCGAGTCGGCGCGCAGCAGTCGTGAGCGCTATCACGGCCTCAATGCCGAATGGCAGAGCCTGCAGTCACGCATGGTGGCGAGCGAAACCGCGCATGAGCGCCTCGTAGCGCAGCAGCAGGAGTTGGATTCGCAGCAAAGCAATCTCAAGCTCGGTATCGAAAACAGCGCGCTTCCGCTGCCCGAGCTGCAACGCGACCTCGAAAGCAGGCTCGCCGAGCGGTTGACGGTGGAAGTTCAGCTCGGCGAGGTTCGCGCACAGCTCGAACAGATCGATTTCCGTATCCGTGAACTGGAGTCTGACCGTAGCGACGCAGAAACAGCGCTCGAGGATGTTCGTGACAAACTCCAGGCGGCCCGGGTAGAGCGTCAGGGGTTGTCGGTGCAGGAAACTAATCTTCTCGATCAGATCAAGGCAACCGGCTTTACCCTCGCCGAAGTTCGCGAGCGATTGCCTGAACATGCCGACGAAGCCACCTGGGTAGAAGCATTGGAAAAAACCGATCGGCGCATTCGGCGCCTCGGGCCGATCAACCTTGCCGCAATTGACGAGTATGAGGGTCAGTCGGAGCGCAAAGTCTATCTGGATAAACAGAACGAAGACCTCGATCAGGCATTGGAAACACTGTTGGGGGCGATTCGTAAGATCGACCGGGAAACGCGGACGCGTTTCAAGGAAACGTTTGAAGCGGTGAACAGTCATCTGGGTGAACTGTTCCCGAAAGTATTCGGCGGAGGACACGCCTATCTTGAGCTGACAGGGGAGGATTTGCTCGACACCGGGGTTACGCTCATGGCGCGGCCGCCGGGTAAACGCAACGCCAGCATTCATCTGCTTTCGGGCGGTGAAAAGGCAATGACAGCGGTGGCATTGATTTTTGCCATTTTCCATCTCAATCCAAGTCCGGTTTGCCTGCTGGATGAGGTGGATGCGCCGCTGGATGATACGAATGTGCTGCGTTTTGCCGAGTTGATCAAAGACATGTCTACCGAAGTGCAGTTTGTGATCATTACTCACAACAAGCTGACCATGGAGATGGCCGACCATCTGATGGGCGTAACCATGAACGAGCCCGGAGTTTCCCGGCTGGTATCGGTAGATGTACAGGAAGCTGCTGCGATGGCCGGGTAGGCCTTTGCGCTTGCTGCAGGTGCCTCAAGCAGCGCCTTAAGAGTGTGTCTGGCCGCGGAAGCGGCGAAGGAGTCGAAGGTGGACATCAAGGATTTTATTCTCATCGGCGGGGGCTTTCTGATAGCTGCCGTGATTGCCCACGGGTTCTGGATTGCCTGGCGGGGACGGCGCGAACCGCTGCGGCTGGACATTGTTCCGGACATCATCGCCGATGACATCAACGATATTGATCGGTTGCGCGGTGAGCTGCCCAATGGCGGTGCCCGAGTCGTTCCCGGGGACACCGTCGGCACGCAGGAGACATTGGAGCTGGAGACGGCGCCAATGTTGGTGGAACCCACATCGACTAACGATGCGCAGCCCGCCAGCCCGCCAAACGCTTCCCTCGAGGAGGCCCTCGAACAGACTCCAGACTCCGAACCTTTAATCGAAGCGCCGGTGTTGACCGAAGACCTGGAGCAGAATCCCGCGGTATCGACTCGGGCGGAGCCGACCGCCGGAGCAGAACTAAGGCCGCAAGTTGCGGAGGTCCTGATGCCCGATGAGCCGCTTCGGACGCGCCGACCGGCCGCGCGAAAGGCTGCCGAGAAGCCCGTCGAACCCCTCCCCGAGCAGCCCGCAGTGGAGGAGTTGATCGTGATGAACGTTCTCGCTCCCGCTGGTGAGCCGTTCACCGGTGATCAACTGTTCGCCGTGCTGCGCGGAAAGGGACTGAAGTTTGGTGATATGAACATCTTCCATCGGCTAGATCCGAACACCCGCAATGTAAACTACAGCGTGGCGAATGTTGTGGAGCCGGGAACGTTCGACGTGGCCGACATGGAAACATTTCGATCTCCAGGGTTGTGCTTCTTTTTGCAGTTGCCGGGACCCGATAACCCTAACCGGGTGTTTGAAGACATGGTTACCATCGCCCGCGATGTCGCCGCCGATCTTGGCGGTGAACTCACCGATGAGCAACGCAGCCATATGGCCCCGCAGAACGTTGAACACTATCGTCAGCGTATTGCTGACTTTTCCCGGCGCCGTATGTCCAAACGGGCATGACCCGAAAAAAATCAGTCGAAGTCGAGCGGCGCCTCGATGAGCTTCGCGATCTCGTTCGATATCACAACCACCGCTACCATGTGCTCGACGCACCCGAAATCGCCGACGCCGAATACGATGCAATTTACGATGAGCTGATTGGCCTGGAGGCCGCGCACCCCAAGCTCATCACCCAGGATTCGCCCACTCGCAGGGTTGGTGCGGCGCCGCTCTCTGAATTCCGATCGGTGACACACGAACGGCCAATGCTATCGCTGGATAAATGCAATACTCACGATGAGCTTGCGGATTGGATCGAGCGCTGCCGGGGTCGTCTCCAGCCCGATGACGAGCTGAGTTTCGCCTGCGAGCCCAAGATCGACGGTGTTGCGGTGGCGCTGATCTACGAAGATGGTCGACTGGTGCTGGCGGCGACGCGCGGGGATGGAGAAACGGGTGAAGACGTTACCGCCAATGTCCGCACATTAGGCTCGGTGCCACTACGCTTGAGTGCAGCACAAGCGGCGATTCCATCCCGCCTCGAGGTTCGCGGCGAGATCTATATACCGGTCGCTGACTTCGAAACGTTCAACCTAGAAGCTCGGAAACGCGGCGATAAGCCGATGATCAACCCGCGCAACGGTGCCGCTGGCAGCCTGCGTCAGCTTGATCCCAGGATCACCGCTTCACGACCGCTGACCATGTACTGCTACAGCATCGGATGGGTTGAGGGGAACTGGCAGCCGGATGCTCAACTGGAAGCCCTTGAGCGGTTGCGCAGCTGGGGATTTCGTACCAGCCCGGAGGTTTCAAAGGTTGTAGATCTGGTCGGCTGCGAACGGTTTGTGAATGAGCTGCTGGCGCGGCGTGATGAGCTTGGGTACGACATCGACGGCGCGGTGATCAAAGTTGACTCGCTGGATCAGCAGCACCGGCTCGGCGCGGTGACGCGCAAACCGCGTTGGGCCATTGCCTTCAAGTACCCGGCCGAGGAAGCGACCACCCGGTTGCTCGATGTGGAGTTTCAGGTCGGTCGAACCGGCGTCATTACGCCGGTTGCGCGCCTGGATCCTGTGTTCGTGGGCGGCGTCACCATGAGCAATGCGACACTGCATAACATGGATGAGGTCGGGCGCCTTGGCATTCGCGTCGGCGATACGGTCATGGTGCGGCGTGCCGGTGATGTGATCCCTCAGGTGGTAAGCGTCACTAAGAAAACGCGTTCAAAGAAAGCTGTCCTGGTGAAGTTACCCGCATCGTGTCCGTCCTGTGGCAGCCCGATTGTCCGTAGTGAAGAGGAAGCTGTGGCTCGTTGCGCCGCTGGTCCCGAGGTCTGTCCCGCCCAGCGCAAGGAGGGATTGCGCCACTTCGCATCTCGGCTGGCTCAGGATATCGAAGGCCTGGGTGACAAGCTGATCGAGCAGCTGGTTGAAACCGAACAGGTAAAAATAGCAGCGGATCTGTTCAGTCTCGACCGTGATCGGCTCATCGCGCTCGAGCGCATGGGCGCCAAATCGGCAGACAACCTGCTTGCTGCGCTGGATTCGAGCAAAAACACGACATTTGCGCGATTTATCTATGCGCTTGGAATTCGTGAGGTTGGTGAAACCACGGCACGAAACCTCGCGCAGCACTTCGGCGAGATCCACTACCTGCAGCAGGCATCGGCCGAACAACTCGAAGCGGTGGCCGATGTGGGCCCCATCGTGGCGGGTAACGTCCATCGGTTTTTCCAGAATCCAGACAATCATTGCGCGGTGGAAGGGCTTATCGGAGCCGGCGTGCACTGGGAGTTGGCGTCCGGGCACCATGCCCCGTTGCCCCTGGCCGGCCAGACCTGGGTTCTGACCGGTACCCTTGAGACCCTGACCAGGGATGGCGCGAAAGCGCGCCTTCTGGCGCTTGGTGCGAAGGTTGCGGGTTCGGTTTCGAAGAAAACCCAGCAGGTCGTGGCCGGTCCGGGCGCCGGGAGCAAGCTCGCCAAAGCCGTGGCGCTTGGTGTGTCGGTGATGGATGAGGCGGCCTTGCTGGAGGTATTGGATGAGCACGAACTGGAGGTATTGGATGAGCACGAACGCGTGGGCTGACCTGCCGGGACCGAGCATCGTCACCATCGTGGTCCTTCTTTCAATGATGAGTTGCCACAGCGCGCCTCCGTCGACGCCGAATGACATCTGCCAGGTATTTCGTGACAAATCATCCTGGTACGCAGATGCGCGGCGCGCGCAAAAACGCTGGGGTTTACCCGTATCGGTTGGCATGGCGTTTGTGTACAAGGAGTCCGCATACGTGGCCGACTCTAAACCGCCCAGGGGTAAGCTGTTGTGGGTAATTCCCTGGCGGCGCCCTTCGAGCGCCTATGGCTATGCTCAGGCCACCGATGCGGCGTGGCGCGAATATCTGCAGGAAACCCGCGGCTTTTTTCGCGAGCGCGACGATCTGGGAAACGCGCTGGATTTTATCGGCTGGTACAACGACCGCAGCCACAGGCGCCTCGGAATCGCGAAAAGTGACGCTTACAACCTCTACCTGGCGTACTACGTTGGACCGACAGGCTACGCTCGCGGAGATTACCGCACGCAACCGGAGGTGCGCGACTACGCGCGTCGCGTTGCAGCGCGCAGTCAGCAGTACGCTACGCAGCTGGCGCGCTGTGAAAAGAAGCTCGATCGAGGCTGGTGGCCCGTCTAGCGCAACGCTACTGGCTACTGGTAGGTGACGCGGTACACGGCTCCGGCCTGATCATCGGATATCAACAGGCTGCCGTCTGGCGCCATCAGCACATCGTTGGGACGGCCCCAGTTCTTCTGTCCGTCGAGCCAGCCAGTAATGAACGGTGCGTAGTGCAGGCCGGTTTCATCCTCGGTGATTACCGATACCTGATACCCAACTTTGCTGGAGCGATTCCATGAGCCATGCTCGGCGATGAACAGCGCATTGTGATACCTGTTCGGGAACTGTCTGCCGGTATAGAAGTCCACGCCGAGAGCTGCGGAGTGCGCCTGGATCTTGATCACCGGCCGCACATAGCTTGCCGGGTCCGCGTCTGCTCCGAACCTGGGGTCTGGGATATCCCCCGCATGAACGTGTGGATATCCGAAATCCTGACCGGCTTCGGTGGCCACGTTGACCTCCTCGGCGGGGACGTCGTCGCCCAGCGTGTCTCTGCCGTTGTCGGTGAACCACAGATGGCCTGTGGTTGGATGCCACGCAAAGCCCAGCGTGTTGCGGATGCCTCGAGCAAATACCGTGGTCTCTCCGGTCTCGGGGTTCATCCGTAAGATGCTCGCGAAACGCGGATCCTTCGAACGACAGACGTTGCAAGGCGCACCTACCGGCACGAACAGAGCGCCGTCCGGGGCGAATCTCAGATACTTCCAGCCGTGGTGAGTCTTGTCGGGCAGAGTATCGCTGACCACCTCGGCCGGGGCGTTGCTCGCCAGGTTCGATTCAATGCCGCGAAACCGCAGCACGGTGCTGACGGCGCCTACATACAGATCGCCGCCACGAAATGCGACCCCGCTGGGCATCGTGAGACCGCGAACCAGGGTCACGACTTCGCCGGGCTCCGGGTCAAGGGCGTTGGGTATCGCGTAAACCGAGCCTTCGAGCTGGGTGCCGACAAACAGCGTCCCGGCGTCGCCCAGGGCCAGCTGGCGGGCGTTTCCGACATCGTCGGTGACGACGCTGATCGCGAATCCCGGCGGCAGGCGCAGCTTGTCCAGGTGGACCTTCGCCCATCCGGTCACGGGCAATGCAATCATACCGAGACAGATCCAGATCAAGCTCCAAATCAAGCGGAGGCGGTGCATAAGTTTCTCGGAGCTGGTCAGGGTGAACTGATTATAGGGTCTTACAACCCGATTGGACGTGAACTCTGGCAGGGGCTGGGCGCAGCACGTAAGCTCTTGCACCATGTCAGATTCTCTGCTCACCGCTGAGTTGAAACAGTCGATTCAGTCGAGCTATCGCGCCTGGTTGGAAGCCAGGCAGTTCCGACCTCCTCGTGGTCAGCGCGAGATGATCGCGCACATTTCTAAAACCCTGACCGGTGGCGAGCCGCGCATCATTGCGGTGGAAGCCGGCACCGGCACGGGCAAGACGGCCGCGTACTGCATGGCGGCGATCCCCGTCGCTCGAGCGCTGGACAAGACCGTTGTGATCAGCACGGCCACCGTCGCGCTGCAGGAGCAGGTGGTTCTGCGCGATCTTCCGGATCTTGCGGAACATGCTGGCATTCAATTTACCTACGCGCTGGCGAAAGGGCGCGGTCGTTACGTGTGCTTGAAACGCCTTGATGATCAGCTGAGGTACTCGGATCAGGCCGAAATGCCGATGTTTGAAGAGGTCGACGCCGACGGCATGGCGCTCTATCAGACCATGTTGAACGCCTTCTCCACCAGAGGCTGGAACGGTGAGCGCGATACGTGGGCCGAAGAGCTGGACGTGGGCTTATGGCGGGCGGTGACCACGGACCATCGCGGTTGCACCAACAACAAATGCAGCTTCTTCCGCCAGTGTCCGTTCTTTCGAGCTCGCGCTGAACTCGATGGTGTGGACGTCATCGTCGCGAACCATGATCTGGTGCTCGCAGATCTCAGCCTGGGTGGCGGCGCGGTCCTGCCGGAGCCAGAGGATTGCATCTACATCGTGGATGAAGCGCACCACTTGCCGGAAAAAACTCAGCAACATTTTTCGGTATCCGCCCGAGTTCGCGGCACCTCGCAGTGGGTCGATTCGGTAACCAGCGTACTGGGCAGCCTCACTCAGCGGTTCGGGCGCCCGGACCAGCTAGTGCGCCACGCGAACAGCGCCACAATTCATGCGGCGGAATTCGCTGGCGCCTGGTCGCTGCTGGGCGAGAGCCTCGCGGATCTGCCGTTCAAACCCCGGGATGAAAATCTGGCGACTCATCGTTTTGTGCTCGGTGAGGTGCCGTGCGAACTGTCCGAGCTGGCACAGGCGGCGTTGGATCCTCTTGGTGATCTGCGCGACGACATTCGCCACGTACACGAATTGCTTCAGAAAGCTTTCGCCGGAGAGCTCGGTTGGGAAAAGGACTTTGAGGCAGAACAGTGGTTGCCTGCAGTCGGGCAGCTGGAAACCCGTGCCCTGGCAACCATTGCGTTGCTCGCCGACTACGCCACAGATGCGGCAATCGGAGTGCCTCGCCCGGCAGGCGACGATGATTTCGATGACGACACCCCGGGCCTACAGGCGAGATGGGTCAACGACTACGGGGGTGATATCGAGGTAGTGAGCGCGCCAATTCAGCCTGGAAACCTGCTCCGCGACTCGATCTGGTCGCGCTGCTATGGGGCGGTCTGCACCTCGGCGACGCTGACCGCATTTGGCCGTTTTGAGCGGTTCTTCGAACGCGCGGGCCTGCGCGACATCACAGCTGTTCGGATCCCCAGCCCATTTGATTTTCAAAACATCGCCTCGTTCACGGTGCCGGCAATGAACTCGGATCCCCGAAACTTTTCCGAACACAGCGCCGAAGTGGCGGCGCTGCTTCCGGACCTGTTGCAGGAGGACCCGAGCGCGCTGGTGCTGTTTACCTCATGGCGGCAGATGCACGAGGTGGTAGGCAAGCTGCCGGAAGGGTTTCGGGCAAAGTTGAAGATTCAGGGTGACGGCTCCAAGCAGGCGTTGCTGGCCGACCACCGTCGATCTGTGGATGCTGGAGATCCGAGCTATATCATCGGCCTGGCTAGCTTTGCCGAGGGCGTTGACCTGCCCGACGACTATTGTCGCCATGTGGTGATCGTAAAGCTGCCTTTCTCGGTGCCTGATGATCCAGTGGACCAGGCCATGGCCGAGTGGATAGAAGCGAGCGGTCGTAACGCTTTTTACGAGATTTCGGTGCCGGATGCGGCTTTGAAGCTTGTCCAGGCGTGCGGCCGCCTGATTCGCCACGAAGGCGACTTCGGACGGATTACGTTGCTGGACAAACGCATTGTGACCCAGCGATACGGGCGCGCGCTGTTGGACTCGTTGCCCCCGTACAGGCTGGACCTCAACCGCGCTTGAACGCCGCAACGTCCGTGACCGGCGTACCTTGAATGGGCGCGTCGGAGAACTTCCCCAAATTGTAGATGAGCAGTCGCCGGCTTTGAACGTGCTCAGCGATCCGCTTGATGAACTTGAGCATCGCCGCCTTGTCCAGTCCGGTGAGTATCTCTGCGATCTGTGCCTGTGAGTCGAAAGTGAGAACTCCCAGATCGAGATCTGCCCAGTAGCGCGCGCTGCGCTGTCCGAGATTTTTGTCCGTTTCCAGCAGGCGCGAAATCAGCCCGGCTTTGTTCTGCGCAAATTGATCATCGGGCATTTGCGCGATTGCGACGAGTTGTTCGTCCATGAAACTGCGCGTCGCAGCCTCCAGATCGGCGGGCGAGGCAACCGGAGACTGCACGATGAACGTAATTCCGCCGCGGTCGCGGATCGTTCGATTTGTAATCGCGACGACGTACCCGAGTTGCTGCTCCGTGCGAAGACTTGTGAAGTAGGCTTGACGGAGAAGTTGAACCGCGAAGGCACTGCGCGCGCGCTGTTCGAAACTGCTGTCGGTGTCCTGCACGTATAACACCATCGAGGCGTCCTGGTGATCTACCGGTAGCGCTATTTTCAGAGATTCGTTGATGTCCCGGACGTCTGGATTGCGCAACTCAAATGCGTGGGTCGGCAGATTCCGCTCGATGAGAGCCACGATATTCGCCACCGAGGTTTCGTCCACGTTGCCATGGGCGAGCCCCATCACGTTGAATGTCTGGAGTTTTTCGCTGCGCCACTCGTTCAGGTCGGCGACGGTGAGGGGCGCAAGCACTTCTGCTAGAGTCGCAGGTGGCCAACTGCTCGAAAGCAGCAGATGACGAAGCGTTGCATAGGTCTGGGTGTAGGGACGCTGTTTCTTGAAATCGCGCCACTCCCGAACCAGCTCTGCCTTGTACACCGCGAACTTGTCTGGATCCAGTTTGATCTGCGTAAAGTTGTCCAGAACGGCTGCCAGCAGGTCTGCTTGCTTGTCGTTGTATCCGGACAGGCGAAGGCGAAACCCTTCAGGCGCGACGTACAGGCTGTAAGACAATCCCGCCAGCATCGCAGGGTAAGTCAGCTCGTTGCGCGAATCGGTGAGCAGGCGCTGATAGAGCTGAGCCATGACGATGTCAGTTGGCCTCGCCAGTCCGCCTGATAGTCCGAGGGTCAGGAATACGTTCGCGCGGGGAACGCCAAACTCGGTGTCTCGGTCGAGCCAGAACGAAATGTTTGGTTTGTCCAGCACCACGCGCGGGCCGGCCTCGTCATCGCTGAGCAGTTCGAGCGATTGGGGAAGAAAGTTGTTCCGCACTGGCAGTGCAAGTTTGGTATCGATTTTCGTAACCGGCGAGTGCGTACCGGCGATAACGCTATATGGAACGTCGAACCACGGT
>JAYGEV010000558.1:0-8855 GCA_046582225.1 Pseudomonadales bacterium | reverse complement strand
CGAACTCGTCGTACTTCGCCTCGAGGATCCCCATGCTGGCTTTCAACGTGAGATTCTCGGTGGCCAGCCAGGTCGTTTCGACTTCCAGGCCGTAGACGTGTGATTTTCCAGCATTCACCGTCAGAGTTTCCTGTGCGGGGGTGCCTGCCGAGTTGGTGTAGGGTACCACCTGGTTGCGCTGGATATTGTCGAAGTCCATATAGAAAGCCGCAACATTGACGCGCAACGTTCGATCCAGGAAGTCTGCTTTGTATCCAATCTCATAGTTGATGTTGGTTTCTGCCTCGTACGGGACGCAGGTTATTAACGTGGAACACGTCTCGGTGAATCCACCGGAAATGTATCCTGTCGCAACCGAACCATAGATCAACTGATCATCGTTGACCTCATAGTCCATAACCACCCGCCAGCTGACCTCGCTCCAATCCGCGCTGAGATCCAGGTTAATGGCATATTGCTCTGGAGCTAGCGGGTTCTCTCGTGGGTTGTATTGATCAAGCGTAATGCCAGCGCGGCTGATCCTGGACGATTGGATATCAAAGCAATTGGTTACCGCGTCAAACGGCAGGGCTGGGTCTGCGGCAATCGAGTCCACCGATCGCGTGTATTGGTTGCACGGGGCGCCGCCACCGCCAAGCACTCCGAAGTCCTTGTCGTCCTTGGTGTAGCGAATCCCGCCACTGAGGCTGAATCGTTCGGTCATCTCATAGGTACCATCGAGGTAGAACGCAAACGTTTTTCGCTCCTGGGTGCGGTTGCCGGTGCCCGGATCCGTGATCCAGTCGGTGTCAAAGTTAATGACTCCGTTAGGATCCAGCAGGGTGCCGGTGTCCGCATGAGGCGCGAGAAAGAATGCAGAGAACCCTTGAGAGGCGATAGAGCGGAAGTCTACGTCATCCGTGAAATAGGCGAGTCCGCCAACGAAGTTGAGCGGCCCCTCAAAATTTGTGGCCGCTCGAAGTTCTATTTGTGCTTGTTCGCGTTCCAGATTTCGTGACGCATCGAACAGCGGGAACGCATCGCCAGTGTAGTTGCTGGCAAGGGTCTCTTCCGTCTCTCGCCAGCCGGCGATGAGCTTGAGCTCGACCGTATCCAGTTCCAACGTCTGAGTTAAATAATATCCGTCGGAATGCACGGTGTGTTCGTTACCAAACGTGTCGGTAACGCCAGTGTTGTAGGGGTTATCGTCGGGACCGATCGCGGGAAAGCCGAAAATCGGGTGCAGGAAACCTTCGCCTTCAGGCGACTCGTGCACGTTGGCTACCGGGTCAGAATCGTCTCGCAAATATTCCCAGGTAAAATACGCCTCGTAGCGCTCTGTGGGCTGCCAGAGTAACTTGGCCTTCCACGCGAGTACGCTCTTTCCGTCCACGACTTTACCGTCGCCTCGTGCCGGTCCGGCGACCAAATCTGGCAACGGGGCACCGGCGGGTACGCCGATGATACCAAACCACGGAATCAAGTCTGGAAAGGTCGCCGTGTCCTTGCCATTTCGCATGTAGCCCTCATAGGTGTCGTACACGCCCGCGAAGCGGAACGCCAACTTATCTTCGATCAGCGGCACGTCCACGGCCACACCGATTTTCGCAATGTCAGTGTTACCGCCGAAAGTGTCGTATTGCCCGAAGGTGAGCTCAACATCGGCACCGAACTCGTCCATGCTCGGGCGCTTGCTGGTAATCGCGATCACACCGGCGGTGCTGTTCTTGCCGAACAGCGTGCCCTGTGGCCCACGATAGACCTCCACCTGTTCCACGTCGAACATCTCGACGAATTGGGATTGCACCGAGCTGATGACGAAGTCGTCAATGGCGATGCCGACGCTGGTGTCCTGCATGACCAGAATGGAGGTCGACCCTGTGCCGCGAATACCGCCGCTCAGGGCATTGAAGCCTGGCTGTTTGGTGAGCAGCACGTTCGGTGCGAGGTCGGCGACTGCCCTCACGTCATTGACAAAAGTGTTCGCAATATCCCTTGCGGTCAGCGTTGACACGGCGAGAGGCGTATCCTGCATGCTGGTTGCCCGTTTGGTTCCCGTCACGATTATCTCTTCGAGATAGCCAGAGCCATCTCGTTCTGCGGCCCAGGACAGCGGTCCTGAGAGCATTGCGCCGACAAATGCGCACACCAAACCGGCGCGGAGGGCTTTGCGGCCCTTCGCCGTTGCAGTTTGTTCCATCACGATCTATCCCCTTACGACATGTGATCAAATGGTATAAATGAATGGGTGCCGAAATCGGCACCAAGAATATCCCCGTCGCGTATTCTCCATCAATGCGTATGATCAAGCAACATGTACGGTTTCGGGCATGGGTGATGGTTATTTGTCCGAAAATCGGCCATCTACGCAGATTCAGCCGGCAACAGTCGCGTCAGGTGCCCGTGAATTCGGCATCGCGCCGCTCGAGGAACGCAGCGACCCCCTCGTGATGATCACTGCTCGTGAAGCATTCGGCCAGGGCTTTGGTATGGCGCTGCATATGCGGACCCACTTCGGAACCCAGCCCTTCGTAGACGAGAGCTTTGATCCTCGATTGTGAGAACGGCGAGCCCTTGGCTATCTCGGCAGCCAGCGCGCGCGCTTCATCGAGCAGGGATTCCGGTTCGATCAACCTGTCCACATAGCCGATCTTCGCTGCGTCCTCCGCGCTCAGGAACTCACCGGTATATAAAAGGCGCATGGCCTTTGCCGGGCCGAGCAGTCGCGGCAGCAGCCAACTCCCAGCGCCGGTGTCAGGTACCAGTCCGCGATGCACGAAATTCCAGGCAAACCGAGCGTTGCGAGAAGCCAGGCGGATATCACACTGCGAGGTAAATTCAGCCCCCATGCCAACCGCTGGTCCGTCGATGGCGCCAATCACCGGTTTAGGGCACTCCACGATGGGCCACCAGCGATCGCGATCTTCTGCGGAGCCGCGCAAGCCACGCTCACTACCTGGCACACTGGCGAGATCCGCGAGATCCGTGCCCGCACAGAAACTGCCCGGCACACCGGCAATGATCAAAACCCGGGTGTCCGGATCCTGACCGGCATGGTGGACGGCCTCGATGAACTCGCCGAGCATGGCGAAGGTCATCGCGTTGCGTTTTTCCGGCCGGTTGATGGTCAACTGACCGATTCCGTCGGCCATCTCGTAGAGAATGTGATCGGTCACAGCGTGCCGCCTTACTTAATACTTATGCTTGTACACGCCATTATACGGGCATCGTGTCAGCCGGCGGCATGGTTTCAAACGCCGGAAGCTCTGCGTCGACAAGATCCCAGGTGGCCCCGCTGCTCGTGTACACGACCATTTGCGGGCGGGAAACTTCCGGATCATCCAGGCTGGAGGCGCGCAGAAAAATGAGCCCGGGCACCGGCAACGAACCCGCCAGGACATTCATTCGCGCTCGCATGAACGCGCTGGAGGCGTGAACAGCGTTCAACCGACCAACTGAACGGACACCTCCCACAATCGCTCCGCCAGCGCATCATCGTTTGCGTTGTCGCTGCTCCGCGCTTCCCGGCAATCCGAGAAGTAACGCCCGGTCACGCCCTGCACCGACGGGCTCGCGGCCAGCAGGCATGAAGTGGCGGCACCCTGACCGACTGATTTTGCGAACGGCATGAAGAAAATCCCCAGCACCCGTGACAACAGCGGATTCATGTGGCGCCCCAGGTTGGTCGCGATCACGCCCGGGTGAAGGGAGTTTGCCGTGGCCCGGCCCGCCATTCGTTGCGACAGGCTCCGTGCGAACAGGATGTTGGCGAGCTTGGACTGACCATACGCACGCAACGCGCTATAGCCGTTCTCGCCTGACAGGTTGTCGAACTGGATGCCTTCCTTCGGCGCACCCACATGACCGCCGCTGCTCACCATGACCACCCGCGCGCCATCGGCAAGCCGATCCAGCAACGAGGTAATGAGCAGAAAATGGCCAAGATGATTGGTCGCAAACTGCTTCTCGATCCCACGAACCTGCTCCAGTTTAGGCAGCGCCATGATGCCCGCATTCGCGACGACGATATCGAGCTTGTCGAACTGACCAGCCACCGACTCCACACAGGCGCGGATGCTGTCGAGATCAGTCAGCTCACACGCGAGTGGGGTGGTTGCCCCATCGGCCTGCGCGCAGCCCTGTTGGGCCTTTTCCAGCGTACGCGCGGTTCCGATCACGTGGGCACCACGACTGGCGAGAACCCGAAGAGTTTCGCTGCCGATGCCAGAGTTTACGCCAGTCACCAACGCAACCTTGGCCGTGAGATCCACGCCCTCGGTCACGTCTTCTGCGGTGCTGCGTTTGCCGAATTTTGCCTCAGCCATCTGGTTGGGACCTCATATTTCCTGTCATCCATATTACTAGGAAACGTCAACTACACTGAATTCAGGGCAGCAAACCTGATAATTATGTGAATTTATTTGCCGGATTCTACGCTCTTCCGCCAGCGACTCGGTATTGCGGCGCGGGGATCGTTGCCGCGATCGTACTGATGGTCGTTGCGGCAGCAAATAGTGAGGCCGACTCCTGGGATCGTTCCCTCGCAATCACTCACGCAGCATCGATCTGCGCGATGATCGCACTCGCGTTCATCAGCCGTTACCGCACACGAGTTGCTCCACACATCGGCTGGATCGCAACCTTTGCGGCGTCGGTCCTTCTCGGACACCTGTCTCTGGCAATTTATCTGCACGGCCTGTTAGGCGAACTCGCAATCGCCACCCTGTTCGCCAACGCGCTGATCAGCGTGACCATGCATACCCACCGGTTGCTTGCGACACATCTGGTCGTGTGGTGCCTGGTGCCCCTGGCGGTCGGATTCATGACCGCGTCGAGCGAGGCGTATCCCCTCCTCTATGCAATCGGCGCGGGCGCACAAAGCGCGTTTCTGTACTTCATGAATGGCGCCGCGATCGAAACAAGCGAACGTATGCGACATAGCGACTCAGTGATGGACGCGATGTTCGACCATTCGGCTGACGCTCTGATGTACGTTGATACGAATTGCGCAGACGTGATCCAGGTCAACGCGCGCGCGGCAGCTTTTCGAAACCGATACGCCCGCAGACATCGTCGAGTTGACCAGGCAGGCATTTAATACCGCCAATCACCCGCTCACGCTGGATCTTGCGCTGCCGGGCATTGCCGACGAACAACCCTGGCAGGGTGCTGTTCCCATGCGGACCGCCAACGTACTGGCCTACGACCGTGCGTCCTGCACCGACGCAGGCATGAACGACTTCATTCCAAAGCCGGTGCGTTTGAACGACGTTTGCGAAGCCTTGGAACGGGCGCTGGAGATTACCGGCAACCTTTAGTGCGCCAACCGCGAGAGCGGTTCTGCGACAACCGGAGCACAGCTACCATACTCCACGGAGATCGAGTCACCAGACATCGATTCGCGCACTTCAGGGAAGGTCCAATCACCAACCACTGTGCGCGTGAATCGCAACGTTTGGCCGTTGATCAATAACATCTCCGAAGGTGGCGTGTTCACGCAGCTGTAACCCCAGGCACGATCGGCTCCACGTACCTGTCGACACTGCAGTTCCAAAACCACATCACCCGCGCCGCGCATACTGAGATACAGATCCGGATCACCGCGACGATCCTCAACAGTGACGGTGGACGAACCGTTGGCTTCCAGAACGAAGCTGGCCGGATGAAACACCGCAGGCTCGTAGCGTACGCCACCAGCAGGATAGTCGTGAAAACCGCCTGTCTGCTCTGCCTGGCACCGCACCGTGGGTAGATAGGCAGGGCCAGCGTGCTGCTCATCCTCCGCCGGGTGTTCTGCAGCAGGTGAACCAGCATCGGTCACCTGTCCGCGAACGGCGTTTGTTGCGCAGAGCATGCACAACATCAACAGACCCCGCATCAACTGATACCCGGGTCTCTTTTTACACTTCAGAATTCGCCACCATTGGCATAGTCTGATCCGCCTAACTTCAGATTCTCGAGATGCATACCACACTTTCCCTCCTGCTCGCTCTGACGATCTGTCTCCCCGCTGCGGTGCGCGCGGATCCGTTCGATCATACGTGGTGCAGACTGGTAACCGAGCGCTTTGAGATTATCACCGATCTGAGCGCGCGCGAGGTCAACAGACTCGCCGAGGAGATGGCGGTCTTTGAGGTAGTCGCCAAAGCGTTCATTTACGGTAACGGCAAGTCTGCGGACCTGCCGCTCAAGGTGGTCGTATTCCGCGATCATGACGACTTCCGAACCGCCATGAAAGCGGCGCGGTTCAGTGGGTTCATGCAGCCATCGTTGCAGCGCGGAATGTTGATAATCGGCCCCCAACAGAATGGCCGACCACTGCGCGAGACCGCACTTCACGAGTACACCCACTACTTGTTACGCAACCTGATCGATGTGAGCTTTCCGGTGTGGTACGACGAAGGGCTGGCCAACTTTCTATCGACAATGACCATGAACAGACGCAACGTAACCATCGGTAATGCACCTACCGCTCTGTTGCGCAATGCCACACGAACCGGTCTGGTCAACCTCAGCGAAACGGTGGAAAGCCGCCGGGTTTACGAGTGGGAACAGATCAAGCTGAACGATTTCTATTTGATGGCGTGGACGCTCGTGCACTTCATTGAGTTCGGCCACAAAGCCGGTTTCGACGACCGGCGCGAGCAACTCGAGGCTTATCTCAGTGCCGTGATCTCACCGTTCGAGGCGACGTTCGATACATCCTATGAGCGGTTGGCCGGCGAGCTGCGCGACTATACCCGCAAACGCAAGCTACCGAGTATCCGACTACCGCGACCGAAACTGGCGCTGCGGACATCCGAGCCTGAATGCCTGGACGATCAGAGCCGCAACTACGAGCTTGCCAGCGCAATGGTCCAGCGCAACCCCGAAGATGCGCTTGCCATCATGGCCGCGCTGAACACCCAGGATCCGGCCGACGTCCGATACCTGATTGGCTTGTCGATGGCGCATTTCCAATTGCGCCAGTTTCGGGAGTCCATGAGCTTTGCCCAACAGGCGCTGACTATGGATCCGGGTGACCCTTCTGCACAGATAGAATTTGCCACGCGGCTGGTGCGTGGATGCATGCTCGTGCGCGCGCCGGGGTGCGTCGAGAAGTGGGCTCGAGCGGTGGAGCTCTTCCAGAGCAGCATACGCGCCGATCCACATCGGTTTGATGCGGCACTGGGGTTGGGTCTGTCCTACCTGCATGCAGGGAATCCCGAAGACGCGCTCAACTATCTGCGAATCGCCTATCAGAAAGTTCCGTGGGCACCCCACATCAACTTCTACCTCGGAGAGTGCTACCGACTCGTTGATGACGACCGCGCCGTCGTACACCTGACCAACGCTCGCAACTGGTCTTCGGTGGAAATCTGGAAACGTCTGGCAGACGCCGCGCTGGCCGAACTCGACTAAGCGTCGCGTAGGGTCCGTTTACCCGTTCCGAATTTCACAGCTCGCGCTTGAATACGCGGATGAGGTTCAGCTGGTAACCATCGGCCTTGATGTTGACGCGTACCACCAGACGCTTGCCGGCCTCGGCAAGAATCATGGTTTCTTCCGCCTTGGCATCACGGGCTTTTGACAGGATTCGCAATTCGCCTTCGTCCCATCCCGCGTTGACCTCCCAGAAGCCGCGCTGGCGTATCCCCCAGGACACGTCGCGATACGACCCGCCATCGTAGGCAATGCCCATCGAGTCGACGTTCTGCTCAATCTCCATACGACGACTCCAGAGCACCGAAAAATCCTGCACGACAATTGCGACGTTGATGCCGTGAGTTCGGAGCTTTCGTACCTCCGGCGCCAGGTCGCTGGCAATCGGATCAAGCACCCAGGACCCGTCGAGACGGAATCCTGCGGGCGCAGCCGAATCCAACACCACATCGGTCGCGCATCCGGCGCTCAGCCAGCAGCATAACAACCAGATACACGACCTGCCGCAAGCCATATCGAGCGCTGCGGGTACGAAACTCGTGATCCGATTCGACGTAGAATGCAGCTTCATTTTTCTTGAGGTATTCCTGTTGTGACCAAGCAGGCGGCCATTCCCCGCGTACCCATGTTACCAATAGACGAATCGCGGCGCCGCGCCGAGGCTGCGGGGCTCAATTCTCGGTTTGCCGACCTGTCGGTATTCAGAATACTGCTGCATAACCCCGCCGTAGCGCGCGTGATTGGAAACACCATCACCGCCCTGATGTTCGATGACAACGTTTTGAACACTCGCTTGCGCGAACTGGTCATCATGCGTATCGGCTGGGTAACGGGATCGGAGTACGAGTGGACCCAGCACTGGCGTGTTGCTCGCGGCCTGAAGATTCCCGCAGAAGATCTGCTGGCCGTGCGGGACTGGCAGAACGCGACACAACTGGCACCCGCTGACAAAGCCGTGCTGCAGGCGACCGATGACACTCTGCGACACGGCTGCATCCAGCCCGAGACCTGGACGGAATGCTGCGAACATCTGAGCAGTGAAGCCGAGCGCGTGGAACTGGTGGCCGCCATCGGCAACTGGTCGCTCATCGCGCAACTGCTAAAGAGCCTGCAGGTCCCGCTGGAAGATGGCGTCGAATCCTGGCCCCCCGACGGCCAGGCTGGCGAAAACCCGTAGGAGCGGACTCCGTCCGCGAAGGTTCGAAGGTTCGGCGACGGAGTCGCCTCCTACCTGGGGTCGCGAATGGTCACCGTGCCCTGAGCCATGGCGACCGTGCGCCCGTCGTTGGTCACATCGATTCGCACCACCGCCTGGGTACGGGTGATATTGACGATCTCGGCAGATGCCGCGACCACGCCCTGTTTCACCGGTGCGGTGAGGTTGATCTTGAATTCGGTGGTCGCCGCCCACTGGCCCGGTTTCATGGCCGGATAGCACACGCATCCCAGCATGT